>JAIRPH010000116.1 GCA_031257135.1 Spirochaetaceae bacterium | reverse complement strand
TTTTTCTTTTATCTATACTATTTTGGAGTTTTTTGGAGGAAAATTTTTAGGGAGTAGGCACATACCTTTAGATGCCGCCGGCAAGGAAAAGCCCAACTCCTCCTTGCCGAAAACCCCGTTAGGGATGGGTTATCGCATCATCTTTGCATATTATGCGGTTAAATATCGCTGTACGTTGCTCATCTAATATAAAACTAGATTGCATCAAACCCTCCCAGCTAATATTTTTCTTTGACTCATTAAAACCCGTACCGGGTTTTATTATAATATCATCCGATGTGGATACCGTTTGAGGGCTGATGGTTACTGAAAAATACTTCGCAGTCACAGAACACACCCCACCATCCTGATTGTCAGGATCAGGATCAATACCTGCACTTGCCGGCGGCGGGTTATATAGCATTATTTTTGCGCTTGATGCGCCATTAAGAAGCGCTGTTCCCTGAGCTTTATGAGGCTGGTCGTCTGTCGCATAATCAGACAGGCTCACATAAATTTTATATGAAGGTGGTCCGCCATCCCCAATAGTTGTCGGGATATCCGTGATGGTGATTTCGCCGGCGGGCTTGGGGTCGGACGGGCTTTCCGAGGGGCAACCGGCAGTAATCAGCGCAAGCAGAAGCGTAAAGGCTCCAAATCCGGCTGTTTTCTTTTTCATACAATAACTCCTTGCAGTTTTCGGCGGCTCTTATAACCGCTCAAGTATATATATATCAATATCACAAATGAATCTGATTATCAAGTAAAAATGAACGAAAATGCCGTTTAAGTTCAGAAAATAGACAAAATAAAAAAAAAGTTCAAAAAGTGACCGCAAGTATAGACAGAAAGATATAATGCTATTATTATATTTTCCTTATGAAGAAATTGATTTTGCTTTTTGCGATTGCTTTCACAATGTCTGCCGCTTCCTTCGGCATAGACTTTTCTCTCAGCGTTGGCGCAGGCGGACTTTTGGGGTATACCTTTACCAGATATACCCTAGAAGATTCGGGAACCATGCCGGGGGGCGGCGAATCTGGAACTATCCGATCTATCCAATCGATGGACCGCTTCGACTACGGCGGATTTCTGTTTTTTGACGCAACTTACGGAGAATTATCGATTCTGATTCAGGGAGGCGGAAACGCTTACGGAGAAACCATGGATTTCGGCGGCTCCTCGCCGGTACGCCTCGCCGACAGCAAAGGGACCGGCACTGAAATGAGCCTCGGCTTTTCTCTGCTGGGAAAGTTTCCCTTTGAGCTTACCAAAAAGCTGGTTATCTTTCCGCTTGCAGGCGTAAGCTACCACATTGCTCTGCTGGAATGGCGCAAACCCGAAGGCGATATAGTCTACGACCGGACAAAAGGAGAACTCCCTGAAGATCAGGATAAAAACGGCGATGCCTATCCGCTTTCGGCGTGGAATTCGCTCTGGATAATCCTCGGCGCGGGCATTGATTACACGATTAAAGGTCCCTGGTATCTGCGGGGAGAGGCGTTGTTCGGTTTCCGCCTGCCCACAGGCTATGAAAACGGCGCGCTTGCGATGACAAAACAGCGGTTCAGCGCGCCGGACCCGAAACTATCAGGACTCACCGGCAATCCTACGCTGAAACTCGCGGTAGGACGCCGGTTTTTCGGCTTTAGCGACCAGCCTTAGCGCGGGGAAGCATCGCCCGCAGTTCCGGGTCCGTCATAAACCGGCGAGCCTTAGAGCCTTGTATTTCTCCCCGGTCTACCCTCCCCTTGAGGTCCTCAGATAAGGGTTCTTGGGATGCCTCTGGTTTCGCATAGAGCATCCCTTGAAGTTCCGGGTCCAGCATGAACCGGTAGGCTTTGGACTCCTGAATCTCGCCGCGTTTGATCCGCAGTTTCAGGTCAATCGACAAAGGCGTATCTTCATCGCGAATCTTCCGAACCTCCACTTTCGGACGAGTTACGGCTTTGCTCTTTTCTAAGTTTTTAAAGGCTTGGTTTAGTTTTGCGTCTTCAAGATACCCATCGACCTCTTTGCCGTACAACGCCCAAGCCCGTTCAGCTTCTTTTTCCTGTTCGATCTCTTCTTGGGTTTTTCTCTTTGACCCTAGAAAGTCAAATATCATTTTTTCCGCCTATATCCCGCTAAAAGCCCGATCTATTACGGCTTGGTCCGGGGTTTTGGTAAAGGCGGAAACGACCGGCACGACGATGAAAGGGACAATAATCGCGCAGGACGCCGCTAACGGAGATTTCGCCGGACCTAAAACGAAAAACAGCAGGATTTCAACGCCCAATCCCGATAATAAACCCGCATAAGCCCCGGCTTTTGTTACCCGTTTTGAGTAAAGCCCGTACAGATAGGGCGCGGCAAACGCCCCGGAAACCGCGCCCCAACTCAGAGACATAAGGGTAACGATAAATCCGAACTGAAACCGGGATATTAAATACGAAATAATGACGAAAACCGCCGATAAAAACCGCATCATCGCAACCGAAATATCTTTGCCGGTTTTCGCGCTGGTCCGGGAAGGATAGAGGTCTATCGCCACCGCAGAAGAAGACACCAGCACCAGCGAAGACAAGGTAGACATCGAAGCCGATAGAATCAAGAGCAGAATCAACGCCATTAACGCTTCCGGCAGATGCTCCGTAAGCAGAGCGGGAACGATGCGGTCATAGAAAACGCCGCCGCTGTCGTTTTTAGGAACGCTCTCTAAGGTGAAGAAAAAATGAGAGAAAATGCCCGTAAGGTACGCCGAAAACCCGATTACCAGCGCGAAAACGGTCGTGGCAATCGCGGCTTTGGAAATAACCCGCTCGTTTTTTATGGCGTAAAACTTCTGGCTCATCTGCGGAAGCCCCCAAGTCCCGAAGCTGGTCATAAACACCAGCGATAGTACCGTAAGCGCGGAAGGCTGTCGCTCCGGCGGAACATGAACCGGATACTGTTTCTGGACTTCGGCGATAATTTCAAATATTCCGCCTCCCTGTGAAGCTAGAACGCCGATCATCCCGATAGCCCCGAAAAACATAATAAGCCCTTGAATGAAATCCGTAACCGCAATGGCGAAATAGCCCCCGAGAATCAGGTATACTCCGGTAAAGGCAATCATAATCAGCAGAGCCATATCGTAAGGGATGTGAAATACCGCCTCAAACAGATGCCCCAGCCCCTTAAATACCGAAGCCGAATAAGGCAGAAGAAAAAAGAAGATTATCGACGCCGCAACCGGCTTCAGATGCTTTGCGCCGTAGCGTTCTTGCAGGAATTCCGGCATGGTCATGGCGTCGAGGTTTTGGGTCATCCGCCGGGTCCGGCGGGCGAGCAAAAGCCACGCCCCTAGCGCGCCGATAACCGCGTTTCCAAAGGCTATCCACAGAGCGTTAAGCCCGAACTGCCAGCCCTGAGTTCCGGCAAACCCGATAAACAGCACCGCCGAAAAATAAGACGTACCGTAAGCCACCGCTGAAACCCATGGACCCATGCTTCTTCCGCCGAGAAAAAAATCCCCCAGGGTTTTGGTTTTCTTCATTCCCCAAATCCCGATTCCGGTCATTAGAAACAAAAAAACAATAAGAAAAAGTATGCCGATCATTATCTTACCTATATCAAATAAAAAGCAATGACGCCGATATAATGGTCATCACATATACCATGAGCCGGTATTTGGATTCCGAAACCCGCTTGACCAGAAAGATGCCCGCAACCGCGCCGATAATGACGAAGGGCGCAATCGTTACATCGAACAAGAGGGTTTTCATCGTGATATTATGCCATGCAAAATACTGGAGCGGTATTTTGAGGTAATTGACGATCATGAAAAACCAAGCGGCGGTGCCGACAAAGCTGGTTTTCGGAAGCCGTACCGACAGCAGGAAAACCGACATAATCGGTCCTGCGGCGTTGCCGATCATAGTCGAAAAGCCTCCGAGAATACCGAAAATCGCTGAAAACCACCACCCCGAAGGGATTGCTTTATCCTTGCCCCGGCGGTCGTTCCAGAACATGATCCCCAATCCGGCGAGAATACAGAGTCCGATGAGAAACTTAAAGCCCTTAGCCGGAACAATACGGTCAACTGCCAATGCCAGCGCAAATCCCGCCAATGCCCAGGGGAGGAGCCGGAGAATATATTTCCACGCTCCGCTACGGCGGTAGTAGATCACAGCCAATAAATCGGCGAAACATAAGAGCGGCAGAAGCACTCCGGTAGACTCTTTTGCGCCGAAAATCCGGGCAAGTATCGGAATCATTACGGTAACAACGCCGTTTAACCACGTTTTTGACAAACCTATACAAATACCGCTGAGTATAACCGCTACCCATTCCCAGACTGCAAGGTTATAGGTAAAAAATATGTCCATTTCATCAGTATACTAGCAATTCAAGGCGTCAACTATGCTACGGGCGGAATTGCCTCCTCCCCTCTTACAGTTTTACGTTGAATCTAGTATAGTTTCCTTAATCTTATACCGCTTTATTATAGATACCCGATTAGTTTTGTCAATACCTCTATCGCGCTTGATTTTTGTCATAAAAAAAGATAGACATAGTAAAAGCTATAGTATTATATTATGAATTATAATAATATGCGCGGCAAAAAATGCCTCAAGGGAAAGCATACGAATGAAATTGAAACAGTCAATCAGTACCGTATTAGTGAGTATTTTTTTGGCGGGGATACTGGGAGTTACGCTGTCGGTATCAGCCGTTTTTGTGATACGGATGCGGGCGCTTACCACAGCCCAAATTGAAACCATCACCAGAGAGCAAGTCGGCAGAATTACAGACAGCCTCATTCAAACCTTCAAAAGCTATGAGCAGGCGCTTTTTCAGGCTTCAGCGGGTATAGCCGTCCTCTACGAATATTCCGGCGAACCCTACCTCACCAGCCAAGCCATAACCGAAGACGAAATGCGGAGCTTCCTCTCCAGAACTAAATCCGCCATGAACGACGTAGCCCAAGTCTTTATGGCGAATAATACCCCTACCTTCCAAAATGGCGGCTACGCAGTCTTCTTCCCGGCATGGAACTTCGGAGGCGATTACGACCAGCGGACCAGACCCTGGTACAAAGGCGCAAAAGCAAAAGCCGGCGCGGTAAACTATACCGATCCCTACCTCGCCTTAGCCACCGGCGTCGTTTCAACTTCGCTTTCTACCATTATATACGACCGGAACAAAACCGATTTAGGGGTCCTCGTTCTGGACATCTCGGTCAGCTCTCTGACCCAAATCGTACACGCCGCAAACAAAGAAGACGGGCTTTCCACATGGCTCCTCAACAAAGAGGGACTATACATCAGCGGAAGCGACCCGTCCGCGGTTATGAAAACCGACTTCTTCGCGGATCAAAAGCTCGGGCAGTACAAGCAGAACGTCCTCGGTTCAGCCTCATTCTACGCTATGGACAAAGAACGCATCATTTGCTCATCCATAATCCCCGGCGCGGAATGGGCTGTGGTCTCGATCATTCCGAGAAGCGCGGTCTTCGCCAAAGTGAATCAGTCCATCTTTACCACTGTTCTCCTCGCGGGGGCGATGATTGTCCTGCTGACCGCCTTTTTAATCATCGCGGTCCGGCGCATCTCGAAACCTATCGTTACCATCACGCACGCCTTCAAAGACATATCTGAAGGCGAAGGGGACCTCACTCGGCAGATCAGCGTCTCAGCCCGCAACGAAATAGGAGACCTCGCGCATTACTTTAATCTCACTACCGAAAAAATCAGAACTATGGTGGCAGGCATCAAAGAACAGGCGTCCGCGCTGTTCGACCTCGGAAACGAATTGGCATCCAACATGACCGAATCCGCCGCCGCGGTCAACGAAATTGCCGCCAACATCCAGAGCGTCAAAAACCGCGCTGTCCGCCAAAGCGCCAGCGTTTCCGAAACCAACGCCACCATGGAACGGATTACCCTTACCATTACCAAACTTTCAGGACAAGTGGAAAATCAGACCGCCAGCATCGCCCGATCTTCCGCGGGGATAGAACAGATGATCGCCAATATTCAGTCCGTCACCGGCACGCTGATCCAAAACAGCGGCAACGTCCGGGAATTAATCGAAGCCTCAGACGCGGGACGAGGAGGCTTGCAGGAAGTCGCCGCGGACATCCAAGAAATCGCCCGGGAATCAGAAGGACTCCTCGAAATCAACGCGGTCATGCAGAACATCGCCAGCCAGACCAACCTCCTCTCGATGAACGCCGCCATCGAAGCCGCTCACGCCGGCGAAGCGGGCAAAGGTTTCGCGGTCGTAGCCGACGAAATCCGCAAACTCGCCGAAAATTCCGGGGAGCAGTCCAAAACCATTTCGGCGGTCCTGAAAAAAATCAAAACCTCAATAGACAAAATCACCGCGTCCACCTACAACGTGCTTGACAAGTTCGAGTCCATAGACCGAGGCGTAAAAACCGTAGCGGATCAGGAAGAGAACATCCGAGGCGCGATGGAAGAACAAGGCGCGGGAAGCAAGCAGATTTTGGAAGATATCGGCAAAGTAAACGAAATCACCAGTCAGGTGCAGACCGCATCCGCGGATATGCTGGAAGGCTCAAAAGAAGTGATCCGGGAAGGGGGAAACCTTGAAAAATCAGCTCAGGAAATCGCCGGAGGCATGAACGAAATGGCTTCCGGCGCGGAGCAGATCAACGCCGCGGTAAATCGGGTAAACGAACTCAGCAGTCAAAACCGGAACTATATCGCGCTACTCGTCCGGGAAATCTCAAAATTCAAAATCGAATAGCCTTCCAGTAGGTGATTGACGAGCCGGCGAGGGTTCTCTATACTCAGGGCATAATGGTTATTGCCATAAAAAAAGGAACGCCCCCGGAAGAAATGAGGGCTTTTGCGGACATTCTTGAACAGCAGGGCGTTACGGTTCATATTTCTGAAGGGGCTTCCCAGACGATTTTGGGGCTTATCGGCGACACAAGCCGAATCGACGAAGAACGGCTGAGGGCCCAGCGGCTGGTCGAAAAGGTTATCCGGGTGCAGGCGCCGTATAAGCGGGCGCACCGGCAGTTTCATCCTGAAGATACCCGCATCGCTATCGCCGGACCTGACGGCGGGACAAAATATATCGGCGGAGGCTTTCTCGGGATTATCGCGGGTCCTTGCTCGGTGGAAAGCCGGGACCAAATTATCGGCATAGCCTCTGCGGTCAAACAAGCCGGCGCAGGCTTCCTCAGAGGAGGCGCCTTCAAGCCCCGAACCAGTCCCTACAGTTTTCAGGGTCTCGGCGAGGAAGGGCTTGACCTTCTCTTAGCCGCTAAAAAAGAAACCGGATTGCCTATCGTAAGCGAGCTGATGGATATTAGTCATATTGACGCCTTCGACGAGGTCGATATTATCCAGATCGGAGCGCGGAATATGCAGAATTTCACCCTTTTGAAGGAATTGGGACAACGGCGGAAGCCGATTCTGCTGAAACGAGGGCTTGCATCAACCATCAAGGAACTGCTCATGGCCGCGGAATATCTCATCGCCGGAGGAAACGAGCATATCATACTCTGCGAACGGGGAATCCGCACCTTTGAGGATTTTACCCGGAATACCCTCGATTTGTCCGCTGTTCCCGCGTTGAAACGGGAAAGTCATCTGCCGGTTATCGTAGACCCCAGCCACGCTTCCGGGCTGGCGTGGATGGTGCCGGCTCTAGCGAAAGCCGCGGTTGCCGCGGGCGCGGACGGCGTGATGATCGAGGTGCATAATAATCCCGAAACCGCCCGGTGCGACGGCGAGCAGTCGATTACGCCGGAGGAATTCGCCGGACTGATGACGGCTCTGCGGAAGTACGCCGCGTGCGAAGGACGCTCTCTGTGAAAAATATGGTTCGGCTGGCGATCTTTTTTTGCGCCGCTATGCCGTGCGCGGCTCAGGAAGGTTTTGCCGGGGGCGAGACGGTGCCTGAGATTATCCGCCGTCCTCAGCGCGGCGAGGCGTTTCGGTATCCCCAGGATACGGTAATCGGACCATTGGGGCAGGGGGATGCGCCGGAAGAAGCCTTTCTGTTCGCCCGGAATTTTTTGCAGGGACTTTTGTCTCAAGATCGGGAAGCCCGGGCGTTCGCGGATACTGACGCTGATTTTCTGAGCGAACTGTTCGGACTTTTAAAACCGATTGAGCCTCGGCGTTTTCGGCTTGGAGGCGGACGGGAAGAGCCTGACGGGAGCGTTTCTTTTCTCGTGCGTTTTATCGGGCGGGAACAATGGGTTGCAGGGGAGCTGTATCTTCAGTTTGGCGAAGATCATTGGAAACTGAATGACATTGTGCTGGAAGAGCCGCGGGATGCCGTAACCGGCGGTCAGGAATACCGCTTTGATTTTTCTCCCTATGAACGATTCTTCTGATGATACTACCGCCCGAATTCTCTATGAGGACTCGCACTGTTTCGTTATTAATAAACGCCCCGGCGAAGCCGTTCAGGGAAACCCGCAAGGAATGGCGAGTCTTCCCGGTATGCCGGCGGTCCGCAAGGGCTTTCGGGCGGTCTCGGTTCACCGGCTTGATGTGCCGGTTTCGGGGGCTTGTCTTTTTGCCCGTACTTCTAAATCGCTGTCTTTCCTAAATACCGCTTTTGCGGAAGGACAGGTCGAAAAATACTACCGGGCTATACTTGAAAAACCGCCGGCGGACTTGAGGATTCCTGAAGCCGGGGAATTGGTTCACTGGATTAAAACCGATGCCATTAGAAATAAGAGCCTTGCCTATCCTGAACCGGTTTCTGGTTCCAAGAAAGGGACATTGCAGTATCGGATTACGGGCTGGGGGGAACGGTATTTTTTTATGGAGATAAAACTCATCACCGGCCGGCATCATCAGATTCGCGCCCAGCTTGCCGCCCTCGGACTGTGCATCAAGGGCGACCTGAAATACGGCGCGCGCCGAAGCGAACCGGGCGGGGGCATCAGGCTTCATAGTTATTCGCTTTCCTTTCCGAATCCCGCTCAACCGGAAGCGCGTATTCACGTTACCGCGCCGCCTCCGGTGAGAGACCGGCTTTGGGACCATGCCTTACCTGACGGTCCGGTTATCTCCGTCGAAGGCGCGCAGGAAATCTGAAAAGGAAAATATATCTCTGGGAAGAGTCAGTACCAGATGGTTCCGGTCGGCAAAAAAGATTCCTGTGCGGCTCACATACCGCTTATGAACCATCTTCCATGAATAGGTCCCCGGCAAGGGTACGTCGATATACACGTACTCTGCCTCGGGAATAAGCACAGGCTCCTTCGAGAAACCATATACCAGCGTTCCTACAGGACCTTCAATACGCACAGGCGGTCTGATAACCCGGTCAAGAAACGGGGCTAACTCGTCATTCAAGGGTATCCAAAAATGCGAAACCAAATCGTCCTCCAGCGGGACCTTCGCTTCAAAAAAATCTTCAACCGTGTAATAGTCTGAAAAGACCGCTCTGAGGGTATAGCGTATCTGCACCGCGGCAGTTTCAGGACTGCCGGAAACCCGGATATGAATAAAAACAGGAATAGACCGAGAAACCGCCTGAGTAAATAAGTCAGCCTCGTCCGAGGCGGGTATGATCTGCGCCACGTTCTCATTAACCGCAACCATAGAAAGAAACGTATGAGTCCAAGTCTCTTTCGGCGGAAACGGTCCGGGATACCCTTCCCATATCATCGGTCCTGCGTTCTCGGCGATAACAAAAAAGTCCTCATCGATTTCAAAACGATACAAGACTCTAACCCGCTGAGGAAAGTCCACATACTCTTGGGCAGATAAAAAACAGAAACAAAAAAACAGAAAATATACCGAAAAAAAACGTTTTCTTACCATTTAAGCATTATTCCAATTGTAACGTAATAGGGCCAACTCTCTTTAGCCGCCGCGCGAAAATACCAATCCTTACCGCCCAGCTCATCCCACAGGACCGGAATCCTGAACTCAGTGGTAATCGCAACCTGCGAGAAATGATATTCCAAACCTAACCAAAGCGGATCAAAGTAAACCTGTACGGGGTTCTTCGCCGACGCGCTGTCCCTATTGTTCTGCGGAAAAAATACCGACGCCCCCGCGCCTGCAACAAAGCGGACGGGCAAATCCCGTTTTGCCAGCAGATACAACCCCGCGCCGAACTTCAGTTCCGGAGCAATGAAGCTTGACTCATAAAACAAGGGGTCCATCCATAGAACCAGATCGAATTTGAAAAACATCCGATCCGGCAGAAAAGCATACCGGTATTCCATATCGATGCCGTACTGCTCTAAGCCTCGGATTTCGGTTAAAAATCCGATGGTGTGCCGAGCCGCTCTTTGCAGAGCCGGAAGGCGTACCGGCTTATCGGTAATTCCTTCGGGCAAAATGAAGGTCTTAGTCCAAAAGCCTGCTTTCGCGAGGGTCCCGTATACGGGCGCGCCTTCCTCAAACAGAAGCAGAGGCGCGGCAAGAGACCCGCTGTTAATCCTGCCCATGAAGAAACCGGTTTCATCTCCATAATATACCATTACTCCTTCTTGGGAGGAGATAAACCTCTGACCTATCGGGACCGCAAATATGCCCTTGAAATCCTGAACATCAAAGGACTTTTGCCAGCGAGTTACCAGCTGAAGCGCGGACTGTTCGATGGCGTTCCGAGCGGAAAGCCCGACATAGAGAAATACCACAAAGTCGTCTTCCCCGCGGAATAAGCCGTCTTCTCCGTCGTAAACGCCGAACCGCCAAGAAAAACGCCCGTCCTTGAAGACCGTATAGACCGTAAGCCCCCAGCGGACTCCGGCATCGCGGCACGCGGCTTGCGCTGATTCGTAGGAAATCCCGGCGGGTTCATTATTAGAGACCTGCGCGACCGTTTTGACGCCGGCCGCGGCAAAGGCGTCTTCCATAGCTTGAACCGTATAGGCTATAGTACGCTGAATGTAGGGAGTATCCTCTTCGGACGCGCCTTTATGATTTACGATAATAACCGCAGATTCCTCAGCTTGAGCGTATATGCCGGCGCATATCAGTAAAAAAGCAAACCATCGCATCGTCATTTTTCGTGCATTATCTCCACGCCGTCCCAATCCGCCGGAGGCGGATTCTTGATATAAACCCGGCATCGTTCTTCAAACCGTTGAGCCGCCAGGTCCTCAGGAAGGATTTTTAAAGCCTTCTCAAAATACGGCAGAGCTTCTTGAAACCGCTGTTCATAATACAGTATAGCCGCTTCGTTATGATATTTCCAAATTTCCTGTTCTTTCGGGGTAAGCGATAAACGAGCCGTAAAGATAGGCACTCCCAAGGTCTTTCCTTTAACGGCTACTCGGTCGATCATGCGGCAGGGTATATCGTTCTTGACGTGTTCATAGACGCTTTCCGCAAAAAGGACCGGCTCTTTATATTTCTTGGTAAGCCCTTCCAGCCGGGACGCGAGGTTCACCGCGTCGCCGATAACGGTATAGTTCATTTTCTTATCGCATCCGATATTGCCGACCGTTACCACGCCGTAGTTAATGCCCACGCCGATACGGAATTCCGGCGCGCCGAGGCTAATCTGGTTCTTGTTGAACTCCTCAAGAGACCGCATCATTTCGAGACCCGCCGTAACCGACGAGAGACTGTCGTTTTTATGGGAGATAGGCGCGCCAAAGATTGCCATAATAGCGTCGCCGATATATTTGTCTACTATGCCGTTTCGGTCCATGATGATGTTCACCATAATCGAGAAATAGCGGTTCAGGGAATTAACCAGATCATCTGGAGCCATGCTTTCTGAAATGGTGGTGAAGCTTCGAATATCAGAAAACAAAATAGAAACATCCCGGTTGTTGCCGACCAGCATCTTTTCAGGATTGACGAAGACCTCGTCGATTACGTCCTTCGGAACGTACAACTGAAACACGTTGCGGATTTTCATCTCCCGTTTCTGAGCGACCGCGGCGTCAAAGGCATACTGCTTCATTTGCTCATAAGCCGCGGAAATGATCCCCAGCATTTGGTTAAAGGTAATCGAAAGCTGTCCCACTTCATCTTTATAAAAAACCGGAACCCGCTTGTTGAGATCGTTAGAGTCGATGATTTGCTGGATGATTTTGACCACTCCTTCAATAGGCGTCGTCAGATACCTCGCCATAATGAGGAGGATAAGGGTTCCTCCCAACAGGGTTCCGATAAGGATGCCTAAAGAGGTTTTGAAAATATCCTCAACTCGGTTGTAAAATTTGCTTCGCTCTTCGGTAACAAAAATCTGCCATGAGAACGTACTGAAAGGAATCGTATAGGCAACCCTCGTTATGTTTCCGAGCTTGATGGTAATGAATTGCCGGCTTTCCGCGCGTATGTACTGACTAAGAGCTTCCCGTTCCGGGTCTGTCGGACTGGAGGGTCCTACCAGCATGGCGATTTCGCCGGCTGTATCAAGCGCGAAAATCACTTGGGTATCGCTTCGGAGGATACTGCGGGAGAAATTTTCCACCGCTTGTTTGGCGGCGTCTTCCATGAAAGGATTGCCTACCGCCTTATTTTCCACAAGGAGGTTCCATTGCCCGCTGGCGTAATTCGTGATTTCCTCTGACATAAAGTCAAAGAATTCCACCGCCAAATGCGTTACCGACGCGGCCGCCAATAAATATGACGCAACCCCTACCATCACCACCGCAACGGTCAAAAGAGGTAACACCACAAAAAGGATTTTCGCCCTAATTTTCACTTTTTTAAACTATACGCAAATTCCTGAATAGTTCAAGAGGCGTCATGCTTTGCCCGGTCAAGGGCATGACTGGTATAGTGAATAATAGTAAAAAAAATAACCATCGCCGCAAACGCTCCGCAGAGTATCACAAATCCCCGCAAACCCTCAAGCCAAAGCACCGCCAGCAATGAAAGACCGCAGACCCCCGTCTGTATGATTAGGAGAAAACCGAGAATACTCTTCGTCGTATAGCCCATTCGTATCAATTTATGGTGCAGGTGCATCTTATCCGGCGAAAAAAACGACCGCTTCTCCCGTTTGCGCCGCCACATAGCCGCAAACGTGTCCAGCATAGGAATCGAAGTAAGCGCAAGGGTCATGGAAAACAAGTTGTACTCAGCCGCCGGCGATAGCGACGACTTAAAAAGCGGCAGAGCGGCTATGATAAAACCTAAAAATTGACTCCCGCCGTCGCCCATGAATATCTTCGCCTTCGGTTTGTTGTAGACCAGAAAACCGAGAACCCCGCCTCCGAGTATGAACGGCAGAGCCGCATACTCAGAGCCTCCAACATAGAGAACAATCCCGAAAACAAGCAAAATACTGAGAGAAAGACTGCCGCACAACGCGTCAACGCCGTCAATGAGGTTAAACGCGTTAATAATCCCAATAAACCAGATAAACGTAATAACCGGACCAGCCATACCCAAGACAAGCGGTCCTACCCGGGTAATGTGAAAACCGAAGATAACCGGCACAACCGCCGCAACGCATTGCCCCGCCAGCTTGACCCTCGCGGATAGTTCATGAAAATCATCTATGATTCCCACGATAAATACCAAAAACCCCGCTCCAACCAGCGGCAGGTACGAATATAAGATTTCATCATCAAGCCACTTGAGATAAAGCGGCGAGAGAACAATAAAGACCGGTACAAACCCGAGGCTTCCCAGCCGGGGAATCGAACCGGAATGTACCTTTCGGACGTTTATTGAATCATACCACTCATATTTTTTACAGAGGGCTATTATCAAAGGAATACTTACCACAGAAACGCCGAATGATACAAGGATATACATGATAATGCGAATACTATCCTCCTTAAAAAGTATTAGGACACAATGTATCTTTTATTTTAACATATTACTAAGCGTTATAAAGGTCATAACTAATGAAGTAACGGTCGCTACTACGCTGATAATCGGCGACGCCTGATTAATATAGTAAAGCGGATGGTTTGACTTGGCGGTTATAATTGTTTCAGGAGTTATAGCGTCGGTTTTAGCGAGTTTTTTCCCTCTAATATCAACAATATCTAGGCTTTGAAACATATTCCGCGTCGGCAGTAAACCGCCGGCAAGAGCTATATAGTAGTCCCACGTCCTATCTGGAATATACGGAAACCTTCCCGGACTGGTCACCGCCCCCGCAACCGTAACAAAATATTGCCTGAAGGGGATTATCAGGGTATCGTTTTCTACAATTAGAAATTCCCCTCGAAAGTTTTCATCATACAGCATGGGATTCAAGTTAAGGGGGATACGCTCGTCCCCTCGGATAATATAGGCGTTCTGCGTATCTGATACCGCGGAAAACCAGTTCCTGTTCCGCCGGATAAGGGGTCCATAATATTCGCCATGGATAAACGGTACGACAACCCGTGTCGCGGCCTCTGGAGATACTTGCTCTCCGCTTTCAGGCGTGGAAGTCTGTACCGACCCTTCTACAAATAGAACCGGTCTCATCTCAGTAATAGTAGGAACTGATACGCTATCATAAAAACGAAGCTCATAATTTTTGGCGATATCCTCTTCCGTTATGCGTATGATCTCCCCCGACTTCGACGTAGCATCTATATAACGAGTTACCTGCATTCTTGTGGGATCAGCCAGTTCCGTAAATCCGTTACCGTAGAATTCTATTAATTCTTTGAGATTCTCGCCTCGCAATAGCTGATACGTTCCCGGACGTTCTATCTGTCCGGTAATCGTAACCCTCCGTTCCATCCGATGAACCGTGATAATATCGTCTGGACGCAAATAGGGGTCTTGGCTTAAATCTCCCATACGCTCGGCTTTAAATAAATCATAAACCCTTACCTGTCCATTACTAGAACGAACCGATACATTCCGAATCGAAGAATATAACGTTAAATATGTGGTTGACTCGGTTGCGCTTATTCCCCTTAACCGAGAAACCTGTAGAAGCGTAGAAAGCCGGGTTAACGCCCATGCGCTCGCTTCCTTAGCGGTCTTTACTTCTCCGCGTATATGAACCCTAAACGTCGCCGGCTGTTTTAATACGAACTGCGCTCCCCCTAAAGGATAGTTGTTTGAAACGATAGTTTCCACCTGAGTTTTCAGTTGGTTATAGGTTTTACCGGTTCCATCCACAATTCCCAAGTTGGATACCCGAATTCGATAGGTGCTATCCACCGTAATAGTATAGTCTACTGACGTTGTTCCAGCCGCGTATGTCAGAGTATATATATCTCCTGCGGTGACCCGATAATCGGGAGTAGATAAAGCCAATTGCGGGTCTGGAGTTAAGATATCCACACTCTGCGTTTCGTTTTGACTTGTAGCGGTATTTGTCTGAGCCGCAAGCGAGTAGGCAATCGCCCACAATAAGATGAGTATAATGCCGTTAGTTCGCATATTGATTCCCCTGTAATTTTGCCATAGCTTCCGGGTCTTTTTTGACGCCCTCTATGGCGTTTAATATAAACGCAAGAAATACCGAAAGAAAACCAGCCCCTAAGGTAACGATGATACAAAGCAGACCTCGGCTGGGACCCGATTTCTTGTCAGGAATTTCAGCCATTTCTAAAATTTGAAAGACCGGTTTTTCACTCGCCATAGTTACTTTTAGCATTTCCAGTTGTACTCTAAGCTGGGTATATATTTGTTTTTGAGCGGCTAACTCTATTTCCAATAAGTTTATCTCTAAGGTAATGGCGGGAAGCGCCCCCGATCCTGACCCTACGGAAGCCGCCAAGGTTTGGGTTTTCTGTTCAAGCGCCTTAATTGCCGCAAGCGTATTCTCAAGATTAGTCTCAAGGTTTGCTTTTTCCAGTTTATTTTTATCAACGCCTAGTTCGTCAAACCGTTTTTCCAGATACAGCACGCAAAAATTGACTACCGACTGGGCGAAAACCGGGTCTTTATCGGTAAATTCGATGGTAAAAACGCCGCTTTTGGCATCTATTTCCGCTTTGAGCAGTTTTTTAAGCGCTTTACGGCTTTCTGCGCGGGGAGATTTTTCGCCGTACCGTTCAATTAAATCAAAGTTGTCTACCACGGCGTCCAGCAGATAATTACTGCTGACTAAATATACCGCAAGCCCGCTAGAAGTAACGCCGCCTCCTACGCTTACCCCGGCGAGTCCAGCCAAGCCGCCCAAGCCGGCGGCGTTAAGCATACCGGACATTCCTCCGCCTTGAGATGAACTATTGATAAGCATAAAGGCTTGGGGCGTATATACGTTCGCCAGATATGTTTTTTCCGGGGGCAGGATCAGAGAAACAACCGAATATACCACCGATCCGACAGCGGCGACAGCGGTTATCGCGATAATCATTATTCTCCTGTGCCACAACACCGCGAAAAGGTCGATAAGACTGATTTCGTCGTCAGATTCTTTAACAGGTTCTATATCCATAATCTATAGAAAGATATAGCGCATTTCCCAAGAAAAAACAAGAGGCTGACGCCGAGCCGGTAAATCTTATCTTGCGGCGGCGGTATTTTTGGGGTAGCATTAAGCAATGGAAAAGATAGCTGTTGCGGTAGTAGGTTTGGGCAGGATTGCCAGTCTGCTGGAGGATGATCCTCTTCGGGAAAAGCCTTGCACCCATGCCGGCGCGGTGTCCGCTGACTCGGAATGTGTTCTTGCCGCCGGCGCGGATATTGACGAGACCCGCCGCGGGCTTTTTGCGGAGCGTTGGGGGCGTCCGGTATACGCCGACGCTGAAACGATGCTCAAAGCTCATGCCCCGGGGATACTGATTATCGCCACCCATCCTGACAGTCACGCTGAATATTGCGCTTTAGCCGCGGATCGGGGCGTATCGGCGGTTATTTGCGAAAAGCCCCTAGCCGATTCGATTGACGCCGCGAGACGGATAGCCTCGCTTCCGGTAAGGGTTCTGACGAACCATGAACGGCGGTATTCCGCGGATTATCTTCGGGCGAAGGCTGTTCTCGATGAACGCCGGCTTGGGATGCTACTGAGCGTCAAAGCTGTGCTGTACATGGGCGCGAAGCGGCGGCTTCTCGACGTATTGTGGCATGACGGCACTCATCTTGCGGACGCGCTTATGTTTTTGACCGGTTTAGGGATGCGGCATCAGAAAAAGTGGGGGTCTCGGCTTACTTCCCGGGAGGGAACCGCGTATTTGATGGGGTATCTTGAATCTATGGAAGAGAAAAAACCGTTTTTCCTAGAGCTTGGGGGGAAACGGGATCATCTTGCGTTTGAGCTGGAGTTTTCCTGCGAGCGCGGGCGTCTGCGTATCGGCAACGGGGTATTTGAGATTTGGGAAAGCGGGGCGAGTCCCTATGCGGAAGGGTTTCGGTCTTTGCGGAAAACTCCGGAGGTTTTTGAGGGACCTACAGGATATTTCGCCAATATGCTGAGGGATGCGGTTGCCTGCGTCCGGGACCCTGCCCGCAAGCCTCGTTCCAGCGCGGCCGACGGACTGCGGGTTATCGAATATCTCAATTCCGTACGCCCCTGGGATAGTTCTTCCTAGTCACAGCGGAAGGATTATCGCGCTTATCCTGACTCCCCGTTCTGACGCGGCTTTATACACCATATCTTTTGATATTTTGCCTTTCTGCCGAGGATGAGGCGGAGCATCGCCGATGAGAATGATTATCTTAGCTTCTCCCTGCCACGTAAACTTTGTTATACCTTCGTAAAGGGCTTCATAAACCGCTTCCGGTATATCTCCGCCTCCGGCTACCTGAACGGCGTGGAGGTTTTTCTTAAAAACCTCCAAATCTCTGGTGAACGGGATCGTCCGGTTGAGGTACGCGTCGCTGTAATCCCGATACAGTACCAGCCCGATCCGAAAATCGTAAAATTCCGAGACCATCTGTTCCAGCAGATTAGGCAGTTCCGCCTTGACAGCGGCAATATCGTCCCGCATACTGGCGGTCGTGTCGAGGCAGATTACCACGTCAAGCGTTTTCCGCCGTTCTTTTTCCAAAATCCCTTTAATTTTGTCTACCAAGTCTTTAGGTTCTCTGGACCACACGAGATCGCCTTCATTCGACGTGGTTATATCCGCAAAGCCGTTGATCGTTTCCCGCATATAATTGCCGTCCGGCGGACCTTCCAAAGGCTTTTGGGTTACTTGCAAGACAAACGGATTGTCCCGAAAAGCCCCCCGATAATCCCCGTAAGGCAGAGCAAAGGCTCGGATATTGAAATAGGTTCCGTTCTGGACGTATACCTCCCCGTGCCGAGTATAGGCGTAACCGTAATTAAGAATATATGGAATATAAATGTGAAAGGCTTCCCCAAATTCAGGATGAGCCTCCGTTGTGGAATCGATAAGGGACCAGATGCGGCTTGTCCTAGCGATAGGAGCGTCGTTGAGGAGCCTGACTTCATCGCCGTTTATCGGATTCCATTGGGAATCGCGGTACGCGTAATTAGCCTCTTGAAGAGACGGGTCCTTAGTAGTCTCGGTAAGCAGAACCGAGGCAATGTCCGGCTTTTTCCGTATAAAGAGATGAAATCCGCCGTCAACCCGCTGTTCTATCCGAGTGTCTTCTTGCAGGATGATTAAATCTTTCTGGCCGGGCGTCAGGGACGGCGCGGAAGCCGGCTCCGGTCCAAGCTCGGACTCAGCCTCCGCGCCGGGGACGGAATCCGCCTCGGAATCGGAAAGCGGCGCGGCTTCGGCATCATCAGGGGACAGCCCCTCCTGACCGTACAGAGTACCCCAAATGCAGATTGCACTAAGCAGGAAAGCCGTAATTTTAGACATGATTTTTTATTATCGGCTGAAACCGGGTATTATATAGCGAACCGCCGGCGAAGAATAAACCGCGCCCGAAAGCTCGAAACTACAAGCGGAAAAAACAATTTTTTATTACCGGTTGAAACCGGGTATCTTTCTCTATGCGGCTGAAATCGGTTGACCGGCGGATACAGGTATGCGAATATGAATGTATGGGACAAACCAGTATTCCTTTAGAGTCCGCTGTTGAAAGACTGCTGGAACGGACGCCGGTACCGAATGAGCATGAAACGGTATCGCTTCTCGATGCGTTGGGACGGATTTCGTATATGAATCTCAAGGCGTTGACCGACGCGCCGCCTTTTGATAATTCTCCGGTAGACGGTTTTGCGGTCTGCCATACCGATTTGAGCGAAGCCTCTGCGGATAGTCCTGCGGTATTGCGCGTTGCCGAGACGCTCTATGCCGGAGACGGACCGATAGGGTCTCTTGTTCCGGGAACCTGCGTCCGGGTTATGACCGGCGCGCCTATCCCCCCGGGGGCGACCTGCGTCGTCCGCTATGAGGATACCGATAACGGCAAAGCCTATGTGAAAATTCCGGTCTCTTTAAAAAAGCATCAAAACTATCGTTTTCAAGGGGAAGATATCCGTAAAGATCATGGTATTCTCTGTAAGGGCGAAAGTATTACGCCGGCTCACATCGGCGTATTGGCTGGTCAAGGATATACTGACGCGCCGGTTTTTAAACGCCCTCGGGTGGGCGTCCTTTCAACCGGAAGCGAACTAATGTCCGGGAATCAGCCCCTCAAACCGGGCAAAATATATGACAGCAATCGGTATATGCTGGGCGCGAAGGTAAGGACTTCGGGAGGAGAACCGGTATTTTGTCCCAATGTAGCCGACGATCCCGAAACCATAGCCGAAGCCTTAACAGCATTGCTGAAGCTCTGCGATTTCGCCGTTACCACCGGCGGAGTTTCCGTAGGAGATCGGGATTATATGCCCCTTGTGGGGAAGATTCTCGAAGCGGAGCCGGTGTTTCGGGGGGTTCAGATGAAACCCGGCGGCTGGATTACCGCCTTCCGCTTGGACTCTAAGCTGATTCTCTGTTTGTCCGGGAATCCGGGAGCCGCGTCGATCAATTTCGACCTTTTGGCTAGACCGGTTATACGCCGTCTCGCCGGATGTTTGCAGGTACTGCCCCGCCGAATCCGATGCGTCCTGCAAAAACCCTTCCCCAAGGCAAGCGAAAGCCGCCGTTTCTTGTACGCCCGTTTGGAAGATGGCGGAGTCATTCCTTCTTCTACCGGCTTTGTATCAGGCTCGCTTGGGGCGGTTATCGGCTGTAACGGCATCTTAGACATCCCCGCTGGAACGCCGCCGCTCTCGGCGGGAGATGAGGCGGATGTGATCCTAGCGGATTAAAATCCTTCAAAAAACTGTTTGGTAATCCGCTCCGCGGCGGCGGTCTGCTGTTTGGTGAGAAACCGGGCGGATACGGTATTGCCGAGAATGGCGTTTATCTGCCGTTGAAGGTTTTTTTTATCAATGCTGACTAAGATAAAAAATTCATAGACTTCCCGATCAACCGTAACGCCGTCTTCATCGACATATTGTTTTTTCTGCCAAAAGGTATCTTCCAAAACGGCTCCGGCGTATGCCGCATCATACGCGGCTTTTATGACGGCTTCAAAAAAGCCGCCGTATTCCTGCTCTGGAAACGTAGCGGATTCTCTGGTAAAACGATCCTGCATACGCGGAGCCACCAGCCGCGCGAAATCAAGGGAAACCGAAAACGCTCCCTGCCATTGCTCCAGAGCGGATACATTGACGCCGGTATTTTTGGCGATAAAGACGTATCGGTCTTGATACTCTGGGAGATATTCTATATAGCCGATGCCGCCGTTGTCATAGAGGAGAACCCAGTCAGGAATATCTTCTCCCGCGGAGAGCGACTTATGGTCTGCGATACGGTACAGAGCGGTATCCCGCTCAGGAGGCGGAGGCGTCCACGAAATCTGCGCTTCTTTCGGCTCTCCGCTACAGCCGGCGAAGAAGAGGATGCCGATAATCAGGCTTCTTTTCATGTGGTTTCGGCGGTATGCGGAGTTTCCGCGAGCCGTTCATGGGAGGTTTCCTCGGCTTCAAGCGGTTTCGGCTCCGGCGGGAGGGGCTTTTTGGTAAAGGCGACGCCCGCTTCATCGAGAAGCGCAACCGGTTCAGAGGCGGTTTCTCCGAGTTGAAATGTCCCTTCGCCGGTTATGATTCCGTCGAATTTCAGGACGATTTCCTGAGTCGCCCCGGCGGTTTCCGCAACGGCCGCGGCCGCGGCAATTTCAGATCGCCCCAGACGAAAGGTAATACTCAGCGTGATAAATCCCGCAATGCCGGTCATATCCAGAGAGGACTGACAGGAAGCATCCCCCAGTTCCGCGGTTATGATAAGGTTTTGCTCTTTCAGCGCGGTCTTTAGGATCAGCGGCGTCTCAGGGGTGAAATCGGTTTTCTTAAAGGTTTTAAATTCAGCGGTAAAAATCGTTCCCTCCCCGAGGGGAACCGCATGAAGCAATATTTCCGCTGAACCTTCTTCCTGAGCGTTGAAAAGAAAAGAAGCATCCGGCAGAATATACCGGTTTTCTAAAGCAAGTCCGTAGATGGTATTATAAGGCATCCAGTGCGGCTCCTGCTTGTCCGGCAAGATAAGACTATTTGTACCGGACGGCGATTTAGCATCAAGCAGATTGTTTTGAAACTGATACCAATGAATAAACTGATTCGCCTGTTTTGCAAAATAGCCTATGTTTTTACTTTTTGAAGATATGGGCAAGGATAATTCCCGCGCGGCGCCGGTAATGACGGTATTTTCTATCGGCTTAAAAGGGTAGACCACGGCTTTTACCGTATGAAAGCCGGTTTTTTCCGGGGCTTTCCACATGAGCCGGTTGGACTTTGCCGAAAGAAGCCCTTCTTTCATGCGGCGTTTTCCGTCATACCAGACAATATACGGGTCAAGGCGTTCATCGCTGGCGATTTCCGCTTCAAGAAGAACATTGGTTCCGGGCGGAACCAGAGAGGAATTAAGAGAAGAACTGGGAAGATAGCTCTGCATAGCGTCAAAAACGAAAACCGCGTCTCCAAGAACGAAAACCGGTTTTTCAATAGTATACAAGATAGCTTTTTCCCCTACGATTTCAAAAACCATGAGATACCGGCCGATTTCTACCGATTCGCTCAGGGTGAAGGGAGGAAGATTTCGATCCAGCCGCTTGACCGTCACAATCCGGTACAGCGAGGAGTTTTCTATAACGTTGGCCCGGGGAAGCGGCGATTCTGTTTCAGGCTTGGCTTCGCCGGAAGCCGGGGGCGGAGAGTCCGGCGAAAATACCGCCGGCTCTTTCGCGGGCGGCGGTTGTTCCGCAAGCTCCGGCATAGTCTCGCTGATAGTATACCACGTCTTTTTATCGGCTAAGGTTCCTTCAGGGGTCCGTAAAAATACGATAAGTCCCTGTATATCAGGATCGTTACTTATCGAACTGACGAAATAAGGGCTAATGCTATCGTTTTGTCTGATAATAGAACAGGTATTTAAAGAATATTCATTTATATAGGCGTCAACGTTATAAATACCTCCCGTGGAGAGTACAAAATCCAAAGACTCTCCGTTACAGGCGGCGAATAGCATTATACCGGCGAGCGCGAGTATCGGCGCGCTGACTTTAAAGGCTTGCATATCTATAGTATACATTGTTATTTTCAACATTTCTATATATATTTTTAAAAACTAGACAAGTTTTATGTCTTATGGTATGCTTAGATTATGGCTATTAAAGAAAAAATAAACGCCCTTCTCGCGCAGGCGCATGAAGGGATGTATGAGCGGGAAGAGGTAATGGCGTTGACGCTACTCGCTTCTATAGCGGGGGAAAGCGTGTTTCTGCTTGGTCCTCCGGGAGTAGCCAAAAGCCTTATTCCGCGCCGGCTGAAATACGCCTATACCAATGCCCGGATGATCGAATACCTCATAAGCGGTTCAACCCTTCCGGATGAACTCTTCCGCCCCGATTCCGAGACCGCAGGAACGGTGTTTTTCCTAAACGATATTTGGAAAGCCGGACCAGACCTCCAAAACGCTCTCCTGCGGGCGTTGAACGATAAAAGTTTCCGCTTAAACGAGCAGGAAAAGCCGATCCCCATGAAAGCCCTTATCTTTGCGTCTAATAGCGCGCCTCCTGAAGACCGCGGCTTCGACGCGCTGTGGGATCGGATATTAGTGCGCTTTACGGTGGGAAACATCGAAGACCTCCAAAAGTTCGACGCTATGATTTCCGCGCCCCCCGGGAAAGACGCGGTCGCCGATAAAATCGCCGACGAAGAATACCGCGTCTGGAACAGCCGGATCGATTCCGTCAGGATTCCTCAGAACGCGCTTAACATTATTCACAGCATCCGGGAATGTACTAAACAGCATGACATCTACGTTTCCGACTGCCGGTGGCGCAAAATAGTACGCCTGCTTAGAACTTCCGCGTTCCTCAACGGCAGAGACGAAATCGATCTTATGGACTGCTTCCTGATTAAGCATTGCATTTGGAGCAAGATTCAGCAGATTCCGCTGGTTTCGCAGTTCGTGGACGCCGCCATTGAAAACTACGGCGTAGCAGGAGATTTTGTAAAGCTTGCGGACGAACTGCTTGCGTTGCGTACTGAAATCGCCGCGGAGACAACCTCCGTCAAAGACGCCAAGATAAAGACGCTGGAGCTGGTTTATGAGGATTATTACGAGGTTATGAATCCTCCGAACGCGTATAATACGCTGATACGCAAATCTGATTTTGATAAGCTCACCGAAAGCAACTATCTTATATTGCTGGGATATTTCAATACCATATCTCAGCGGGTTGATCTTATCAATTCTTATCATATACGGAAAGGAACCGGTCCTTTCGGCATCTTTATCGAAGATAAAGAATATAAGCTCAAAATCACGATTCAAGAGGGCAAACAACAGATAACCAAAAAGCCCGATCCTCAGATAGAACGACAGTGGGACAGCCGGATAACTAGTTTCCTCCGCAGTACCGCAGGCATGAAAGAGGAGATAGAACAGTACCGAAGCAAGAGCCTCGACCATTTCCGCACAAACCTGTTCGTAAAGCCTGAGCTGGCGAATATCGTCGAATCCCACATAACCGCTATGCAGAACCAGATTGAGCAGTTGATGCGGGAAATCCAAGAGCTTCAGAAAACCTATAAAAACATCAAAGACGAAGAGGTTATGCTGGAATCTCAGCGCAGATAACATGGATCGCTTGTTAGGTAATTATGCGGACTTGGCGGAGCGAACCGCCGACGCGTGCAGACATCCCGGTTCTTTTCTTGCGGAAGAATGGGATGACCCGGCTATATGGCAGAGGCTGATTCGAGGCAAAGTGTTTGAGCTTTTGTCCTATAATCCGCCGAAGCGGGAGCTTAACGCTCGGCTGATCCGGCGTTTCTCATACGGCGGCGTGCAGGTAGAATTGGTGGCTTGGGATCAACCCTACGGACCGCCTACGGAAGCGTATTTTTTAAAGCCTCTGGAAACGCCTCCGGGAGTAAAACTGCCCGCGGTAGCGGCTCTTCATGATCACGGCGGCTTTAAGTATTACGGTAAAGAAAAACTTACCGCTCTGCCTGACGAACCGGAGATTCTTCGGGAATTTAAAAACCGGTGTTATCAGGGCGTTTCTTGGGCTACTCGGCTGGCGAAACGAGGTTACGGAGTACTCGTTCCAGATATATTTCTCTGGGGATCGCGGAAAATGATCGCTGAAGAGGTTCCCTCGGATTTTACCGAAGCTCTGCGGGAAAAAAAGCCGGGAAGCGGAGCGTACATCGAAGCGTACCACGAATTTTGCCGGGACTACGAAACCATAGTAGCTAAGTCTCTTTTTATGGCGGGAACCACCTGGCCCGGAATTATGCTCTACGAGGATATGCGGGCAATAGAGTATCTTGCGTCCCGCGGCGACGTAGACCGCAATCGTATAGCCTGCGGAGGATTTTCCGGCGGAGGCGAACAGACCATATATCTTGCCGGTCTGGACAGCCGAATCTCCTGCGCGGTGTGCGTTTGTTTTATGACCACCTTCGCCCAAACGGTTCGGCACAATATTCAAAGCCATACCTGGATGTTTCATTTGCCGCATCTTGCAAAGCTCTTAGACCTGCCGGATTTGATTTCTCTTTCCGGCGGTATTCCTGTGCAGGTTCAGTATGGACAGGAAGACTCGCTGTTCGCGGATAAAGGCAAACAGGAAAGTCACGAAAAACTGCGCCGGATTTACGAAAAAATAGGACGCCCTGAACGCTACGAAGGGCGGTTCTATCCCGGTGGGCATCAATTCAATATAGCTATGCAGGATGACGCTTTTATGTGGTTCGACCGCTGGCTGAAATAGGAGGAATAATGACTTCATTTGCATTACCAGAGTATGTGGAAGCCCTTGAACATCTTGTCAATATCGATAGCGGATCCAAAAACAAAAAGGGCGCGGATACAATCGCTGACTTTTTTGAAGAACGCTATAAAAAACTCGGGCTGTCGGTTAAAAGGTTTTATCCGTCGGAATACGCCGGTTCCTGCCTTGAAATCCGAAACAAGCCCGATTCCGACGGCATAGACCTGCTGATGTCAGGACACATGGACACCGTCTTTCCTGACGGAACCGCGGCGCGCAGGCGGTTCAAAGTCGAAAACGGACGAGCCTATGGTCCCGGGGTTTTAGATATGAAAGCGGGACTGCTTTCCGCCTACTATCTCGCCGCCGCGTTGACGGAAAGCGGATCGAATATCAGCTTTTGTGTGGCTCACAACAGCGACGAAGAGATTTCGTCGATTTATTCGCGGGACTGGATAAGCGGTCTTGCACGGCACAGCCGATATGGATTCATCCTTGAGCCGGGACGGAAAAACGGCGAGTTTGTGCATCAGCGGAAAGGGCTTGCGAAATTTCGTCTGGAGTTCAGGGGCATTGCATCGCACGCCGGAGTCGCCCCTGAAAGAGGCGCAAGCGCAGTCCACGAGATGAGCCGCTGGATAACTGAACTCGTTGCCTTGAACAACTATTCCGCCGGAACATCGCTTAACGCCGGAACTGCCGCGGGAGGAACCGTCGCCAATACCGTCGCCGCCTATGCCTGCTGTGAAATCGATACTCGTTTCGCCGTACCCGAAGAACTTGAGAAAATTAAAGCCGCGGTACAAAAGCTCTCCGAGAACCGGTTTGATCAGCGGGTTGAAGTAGCGAGTTCTATAAGCGGGTATCGTCCTCCGATGAACCCGTCAAAACATACCTTTGAGCTTATGCGGCTTGTGGAAGAAGTCGGCGGCTCCCTAGGTATGACGGTAAAGTGGGTAAGCACCGGCGGCGGCTCTGACGGAAATCTAATTGCCGCGGAAGGATGCGCCGTTATCGACGCTCTGGGGCCCTGCGGAGATAAGTCTCACAGCGATGATGAATATATGATTCTGGATACGGTAGAGCCTCGGCTTGAACTGGCGTTTCAGGCGGTCAAGGCTTTAGAGGCGCGGCTATAGCCTGACAGATTTGCGAGTTATTCTACAGCCGCCATTTGCGCTATAAACTTATCCGTTTTTTCGAGCATACCCGCGTAGTCGAAAGAAAGCGCGGAGAGACATATATCTTGTAAACGCCGGTCGGCGTCGGCGTCAAAGGTTATAGTCTCCGCCTCCGCGGACAGTTCGTCCAGCTTATCGCTCATGCCTATCATTCCTCGCGCCGCGCCGTTACCGTATTCCTGAAACCGTCTAAGCAGTTCAGCCAGCGTTTTTCTATCGCCTTTACGTTTGGCGGAACCTTTCTGCTGAGACGATAGAATTTCTGTCAAGGCATCCTTAAAACGAAACGCCTCTTTGCAGAACGCCTCTGTTTCAGCGCGGCACACGGCGTAATTGCCGGTTTTTGCCGCTGATTCGAGAAATCTTGCCTGCTGAGACAACGTATCGGCGCCGATGCTCGCAAAAACCCCTTTGAGACCGTGAACCTTAATCCGATAGTCTTCCCAGTTTTCAGCGGACAGAAACGCGCTGACTCCGGCGATGGACGCGCCGGCGGTTGTACAAAAGGTGTGCAGAGCTTTCAGATAAGATGCCGCGTTGTTTCCGATATACGAAATCCCTTTTGTAACGTCAAGTTCAGAGAACCGCAGTAACGCTTCTGGAATTTCATGATCGGATTCAGCAGGCGTTGCGGAAGACGCGCCTGTAGGCAACCACCGGCTCAACACGCGATTCAGCTGTTCTCCGTCGATAGGCTTTGAGATAAATCCGTTCATTCCAGCGTTGATAAACAGTTCTCCCATTCCTCTCACTGCGTTTGCGCTTAATGCGATAATCGGCGTTTCCCGATATTCATCTAAAGCCCTGATCCGTTTTACCGTTTCAACGCCGTCCATTTCAGGCATCATGTGATCCATGAATATTAAGTCGTAGCGTTTACAGCGTAGCTTTTCTAACGCCTCTCGACCGCTCATCGCGGTATCAGCCCGAATGTTATGGGTCTCAAGAAATCCTAATGCCACGGTGAGATTTGTCGCGTTGTCGTCAACAACCAGCACCTGCGCGTCCGCCGAGGCGATAAACTTAGGCGTATTCTGCCGGGTTTGTATTTCCGCTGAATTGCCTTCGATCAACGGCAAAAGTACGGTAAACGCGGTTCCTTTTCCGTATTCGCTTTCGACCGCGATTTCGCCGCCCATCATATCCACTAAACGCTTTGTAATGGAAAGCCCCAGTCCGGTTCCGACAATGCCTTTATTTTTTTCCTGATCGAACTGCTGGAACAGTCCAAAAAGTTTCGGGAGGTCTTCCGGTTTTATGCCTATGCCGGTATCCGTCACCATAATTTTTATATAATCTTTTCCGTCTTTGCAAACCCGATCAACCAGCACGCGTACATATCCTCTGCGGGTATACTTGACCGCATTGCTCACCAGATTAGTAATAATTTGCCGCCAGCGGGTTTCATCGCTGTACAGGGTTTCCGGCAGTCCCTTCGCCGCATCAATTTTGAATTCCAACGGCTGTCCCTTTATGGTGAAGCTCGTAAGCGAATAGATATGATCGAGCAGAGCGAGCAGGCTGAAATGTACCGGAACCAATTCCAATTTTCCCGCTTCGATTTTAGAAAAGTCGAGAATGTCATTTATTATTTCCAACAGCGTCCGGGACATTTTTTGTATGTCCGAAAAATAGCGTTTCTGTAGTTCATCAAAGTTATCGGTACGCATCAATTCGCCCATGCCGAGAATGGCGTTCATCGGAGTACGGATTTCATGGCTCATGGAAGCGAGAAAACGGCTCTTGCTTTGATTTGCGGCTTCCGCTTGACGCTGGGCTTCTTCCGCCTGTTTCTGGGCGCGAACCAGCTCGGTAATGTCATGGTACACTACCATCATGCCGTCGAAGGCGTCGCTCTGATCAAGAAGCGGCGTTGTTTGAACCGTAAAGAACCGGCGTTTTCTATCGCCTCCCGCATGAAACATACTATCGTCAACGAGAAGCCGCTCGCCGGATTTGACTTTCGAGAACCGCTGAATCGCGTGAGTAACGAATTCAGCGACAAATTCATCATAACCGTACCGTTCGTAAATTTCTTTTAGACTCGTATCTTTAACCGCGGCGGCAGTCGGAATTCCCGCCATACTGAGGAAAGAATTACTGCAATACGCAATATAACCGTTCCGGTCGAAAAGAATAATAATATCGACGCTACTTTCAAGAAGCATATTGAGGTACTGTTCATGTCTGCATGAGGTCATATTGTTGGGCTTTCCTGAACAATTTTATCGATTTTCGCTTCAAGCACGTCCTGCGTTACGGGCTTGGAAATGTAGTCCGCCATGCCTGCGGAAATAGTTTGAGACACAAAGTCTACGGTAGCCTCCATGCCGGTAACGCAAATAACCGGAATAGCGCTGCACTCCGGTATGGAACGAAGGCGTCTCATAAAGTCGAAGCCTGACATATTGGGCATATCTATATCCAGAAGAATAAGATCAAAAGGTTCTGAGCGGAGCATACGGAGCGCCGCTTCGCCTGAGTTTGCCGGAACCGGATTATACCGCGCTTTTAAAAGCATACGCATCTGCCTCAGCGTCTCCGGCGCGTCGTCGATAATCAGCACTGTTTTTTTAGCCGGTATATCGAGGACTTTGGCGATTTTTTGTTCCAGTACGGCTTTGTTTACCGGTTTGGAGATATAATCTACCGCGCCTGCTGAAACCGTTTTAGCGACAAAATCCGCGGTAGCGTCTATGCCGGTAACGCAGATAACTGGAATCCGGGCTTTTTCCGGCAGTAGCGTCGGCAAAAGGCTCATAAAATCGAAGCCCGACATAGCAGGCATATCTATATCCAGCAGGATAAGATCGATGGTCTCCGCTGAATTGATGACGAGCATACCGGCGGAACCGGAAGTAGCAGGCAGTACGTTGAACGCATCTTCCAGCATGAGCTTCATGCTTCTAAGATTCATCGGCGAATCGTCGATAATTAAAATTGTTTTCTTTGATTCCATAGTTTCTATAAGTATACCATAAAATTATAAAAACACGCAAGAGGAAAAATTAACGTTTTCACGCTTTCACTGATCGCCGATAATTTTATCCAGTTTTTTATTCTCATCTTCCAATAGTTTTAGCTGATTATTTTGTTTATGGACTTCCAGTTCTAGGATTTCCTTTTGATACTTCAGCTTTTCAATTTCCATTTCTCTTTTATGTTTTAGATTTTTAGAAACGAACTTCAAGACAACCGCGGGAAGCACGCCGAACATCGTTATAATTGCCGCTATTCCGGTTATATCCATACCTTCTCCTTACGGCGGTTTTATCCTCTTTTTATGGTGATATTGCCGAAAATCGCTTTTCCTAATATATGCAATTCAGGCAAATCTTCATGTTCCATATTTACTTCATCCGGCGCAAATATACCGGAACATATAGGAACCGTTTCATTTACTATTTTTATATGTTTGGAAACGATTATCTCGATCAATCCGAAAATCGACTTGACGTTCAGCGTCGTTTTTCCTTTCGGCAGATTATCTACAATGATTCTATTCGTACCGAAGATGCTGATATAGGTTCCGCCGCCGCCCCTTGCCGGCTTTAGGTTTGACGACCGCCATGAAAATATCGACAGATGCTTTTCAGGGGTTTGCGGCGTTATTGCTTCATCGGTTAAGACGGCGTATTCCCGGATGATCCTTTCGATGACGGCTACTTCTTTTATCGTTTCTATTTTGGTTATATATTCCAATATCCGCTCGTATTCGTCAACGGAAAGGCTGTTTTGAGCGTATTGCTCCGAAAGAATATGAGTCAGTTTGTTTTTTTCTTCTTCGATGTTCACTATAAAACGCCTCCTAAACTTTTTCTAATAATGATGCCCTATGCCGATGAAATATTCATCTCCATAGGGTTTGGGAAAATCTCCGGTTTCCAAAAATTTAGTTAGGTTATAACCTAAACTCGCCCGCAGATAGAAACTCCGCATGAACGCCGGAAATACGATCAGCTCCAGCCCGGCGGAGGCTAAAATTCCCTGAGGAGTCGGAATTGCATCAGCCCGTTCAGAAATATGTCCTTGCATTAAGGCTATATCTATAAACGGAACAAGATGCATATCAAAATCAAAAAACCTTAGTTTCCTACTGTGTAGCCACACAGAAGGAATAAACCGCAATATTCTAAAGGTAAAGTCCAGATTTAGAGAAATCATGTAATCCTTATCAAAAGCCTTCGCCGATTTATTCGACACTCCTCTGAGCGCGTCTCCAACTTCGGTATACGGAGGATACCCTTCATCCGCTGAAGCGGGATCATAAAAGAACCACTGCCGTACTTGGAAGAAACTGGATACGCCGAACCAATCGGTAAACAGTTTATGCCCTTTTAGGGAAATACCGTAGTTGTTGCTCCAGCCTCGGCTATAAAAATTATAGGTATTGGAATTGCTGATAGACCCTTCCAAGCCGCTACGGAAATTGCCGAGCCAATTGATTCGTCCAAAGCCCACGCGGTGACTAAAGGTAATGCTCGGACCCTTTCTCCAAAACTCCAGCTCTCCGTCAGGGCGATAGTTTACGTTCATTGATACTTCAGGCGTATACGTCAATTCCCCGAAATTGTACATACTAACCCCTAACGGAATCTCCCATGAGGCGTATACCCGGTTTGCCATGTAGAAATCAGCGTAGTTTCCATATTCCGCTACATACCGTTCAGGATTCTCTTCGTTTAAGATAAATTTCTGTTCAAAACCGGTAGTAATCGTGGTTTTTCTCAAGGGCAACTCAGCGGAAAGTCCGGTAATATTTTTGTAAGAAAACGTTCCGTCTCCGCCAATCAAGGCATAGGCAAACAGATGATCAAAATCTAAATTCCAGTTCAATCCGAAAAGTCTAAAGGGCGTATCCGAATCCAGTTCAAAATTAAAAACATCCTTGATCGGGCTAACCTGCTCTTCCGCTTCTCTATGTTCATAGCCGATATTCAACCGGAGCGGACTCATGGTGCCGAGAAAGTTATAATCTCTAGCGTTAATGCTTATGGCAAAGCCGTTGTTGGAATCAAGGCTAGGCTTCGGCAACGCTATAATATTCCATGTATCTACGGTCTTCACCAAGAGATCAACCGGCGTAACTCCGTCGCCGTCCGCTTGTCCGACCGTATAGCTAATCTCCGCGCTCTCTAAAACGCGCTGATTCAGTAAAAGCTGGGTTTTATCTTTAATATACTGTTCCAGCGCGTCGGCGCCTTCAAGTATTTCTCCTTCTTGAAATTTGCCGTGGTATATCAACGCGAAAGCCCGGCTCCGCCAAAGTTTTCCGCCTTTTGCGTCGAAATTAATCGTTTTTATTATAAATATTTTTTTTTCTACCGCTTGGTCGTCAACAACCGGTTCCTGAGGGATTTCCGCCGCATCCGCTTCGGATTCAACGCCGGTTTGTTCCTGCTTAGGCAGAGCTTCTTCTTGTCCTAACAGAAAGGTCTGAGAAAAAAAATAGAGATATACCGATACCATATACCGGATCAGATGCTTCTTAAAGGCAGTCACTGTATCCTCCGATAATACGCGCTAAAACCCGCGGCTCCGCCTGTTCCCCGGAAACCAATACCGCCCCGGTTCGAGCGGGAACAATGAAACGAAGGCTTCCGGCTTTCTTTTTTTTATCGTTCCGCAACGCCTGCATAAACGCCTCTGTGTCCCGCATAAGCGGGTGAGGCGTCTTCGTTTCATAGCCGAAAGCCGAAAGCAGAGCGAGTATCTTTTCACGGCGGTCTTGAGGAGTTATCCCCAGAGCAAGCCCCAGATCGCACGAGCGGGCCATGCCCCAAGCAACCGCTTCGCCGTGGGTTATCTGTCCCAGCCCGATGGAAGACTCTAGGGCGTGACCGAAAGTATGCCCCAGATTGAGTAATGCCCGAAAATTACCGGTTTCTTTAGGATCAGCCTCAACGACGCGCCCCTTGAGCTGTACCGACCGGGCTATGCACTCAACTAATATATCCTGTTCCGCCGTATCGCGGGATAAAGCCGCGAGCAGAGACCAAAACCGCTCCTGTTCATCGCTTGTATCCAGCGTTGCGGTTTTGATAATTTCCGCCATGCCGGATTTCCATTCCCGTTCCGGCAAAGAGGTCAGGCTTGAGACAGGCATATAAACAAGCGGCGCAGGATAAAAGGTTCCGGCGAAATTTTTCATGCCGAAAAGGTCGAATCCGGTTTTTCCGCCTACCGCGGCGTCAACCATCCCCAAAAGGCTGGTCGAGACGAGGCACAATCCCGCGCCTCGCATATAAATCGAAGCCGCGAACCCGGTCATATCGCTGACGACGCCTCCTCCGACTCCTACAAACAGGCCGTCTCTGCCCAGAGCCGCGTCTTTTGCCGCCTTCAGAATGGTTTCGACTGAAGCCCAGTTTTTGGCGGCTTCTCCGCTTTGAATCTCGCAGAGCGGCGCGTCTTTCTCCCCTAATATCTGCCGGGCGATAGACCGAGTATGGGTATCGCATACGAACAAGACATTCCCCGGCGCGCTTCCATAAAATGATATAATATCGTCAAGAGACGGAATATGCTTTCTAATACGGACGGAGGATAAGTTGCCCCCAAAGGAAAATGTATATTCCCGGTTCATCAAAATATCGTCCTCTATAGCTTCTTGTACACTATATCACTACAATATCACTAAAGAAAAGGGAATTCAAGCTGAAATATAGAAAATACCGGTATTGATTCACAAGAGGGTTTCTTATATGATAAAATATTATGATTGCAAGAAAAATATCCCTTCTAGCAGGACTGCTGATCCTGCTTGCAGGATCGGCGTTGTTTGGAGCCGGCAAGAAGCAGGCTGAACCCCAAAACAAACCGACGGAATCGCTATCAGTGTTGGTCTACATTCCGGGCATGGTCGCCGGGAGTCCGCCTTATGAACTGCTGGTCGCTGGAGCGGAGAGTTTCGCCGCGGCTCACGCCGGAGTGAACATTAAAGTTTACGAAGCGGGATTCAATCAAGCCGAGTGGGAAGAACAGCTTACCGGACTGGTCGCAAGCGGCGAGTATACGCTCGTTCTCAGTTCCAATCCGTCCCTGCCGGAAATCTGCGCCAATGTGGGGAAAAAATTCCCTAATCAGAAATTCATCCTTACTGACGCGGATTTTTCGGGGAATCCTCAAATCAGCACGTACCTCTTTAACCAGTACGAGCAGTCTCTGTATCTGGGCTATCTGGCGGGACTCATTACCGTCAGCGGGATGGAACACGCTAACCCGGATAAACGGCTCGGGTTCATCGCGGCTCAGGAGTATCCGCTCTTAAACAACCACATCGTGCCGGGCTTCCGGGACGGCGCGCAGAGGATCGACCCGGCGATAACCGTTGACCTGCGGATAATCGGGAACTGGTTCGACGCAAATAAGGCGGCCGAACTCGCTTCCGGCATGATCGACGCCGGAGCCGACGTGTTCGCCGCTATCGCCGGAGGCGCGGCTCAGGGGCTGATTAAAACCGCTCAAGAGCGGGGAGCTTATTTGGTATACCATAACATTAACGCCTACTCCAGCGCGCCCGGGGTTATTATCGGATGCGGTCTGATGCAACAAAAAAAGCTGGTCGAAGAAATCCTCGCGGACGTCCTTGCCGGCAAAATTCAGTACGGAACCTCGAAAATCGTAGGCGCGAAAGAGGGGTATCTGGATTTTATCGCGGACGATCCGGGCTATACCCAGTACGTCCCCGAAGAAATTCGGCGGAAATTTAACGCCTTTATGGACGATATCCGGGCAGGACGAGTTTCTTATACCTTGCCTCCTTTATAATCTCCCTGTATTGCCTCGGTTATCCTTTGCCGTGGCAATGCTTGTATTTCTTGCCGGAACCGCAGGGACAAGGATCGTTCCGCCCGACTTTGGGACTAGACCGCACAATCGTCTTAGGAACGATCTCTCCTTCGTCATAGAGCCACTTATCATTCTGTTTCTTAAACAGAGCTTTTTCATGGTGAATGTCGTTAAGCCCCTCATGTTCGTAGGCGGCTTCAAACTCTACTGTGCCTTCCGTATCATTGGGACCGCCTTTTTCCGCGGACAGAATCTTCAGTCCAAGCCATCGGGAATTTTCGCTCCAGCTTTTAGTCTGTTTTACGTCAATATCCTGTTTGCCCCCTTTTCTAATACAGGTATTGACAATATAATCAATAGCGTGTTCAGTATAGGCTGAATACCGGCTCCGCATAAGGGCTTCCGCGGTAAGCGGTAATTGCGAACCGGCGATATACGGCTCGCAACATTCGCTATAGGTTTTGCCGGAGCCGCAGGGACAGAGTTTCATGATAATACCTCCAAAAGCGCGGATATTTCCGCGGGAATGATTGCGGCATTGGGTTTTCGTTTCATCGCTTCCGCAAGAGACTGAGGAACCGGAACCGGACCGGTTAACGGCTCCACGGTCTCGGCGAATTTGGCGGGATGCGCCGTCGCCAGTACCGCCAGCGGACCCGTAGGAAGCCGGCGGTTCGCGAGCAGTTGATCGACTCCGCGCCATCCTACCGCGGTGTGGGGATCAAGGAAATACCCCGTCGTTTTATGGACCTCCGCGATGGTCTTACGGGTATCGTCGTCAGACACCCAAACGCCTCGGACAATCCGCCGGAACTGGTTCAGCGAAAACCAATGCGCGATCAGCCGCTCGAAGTTGCTGGGCGCGCCTACGTCCATAGCGTTGGAAATCGTGGCTTGAGAAAACCGAGCTTCATAATAGCCCGTTTCAAGATAGTCCGGCACCGAGCGGTTCCGGTTGGTTGCGGCAATGAAGCCTCGGATAGGCGCGCCCATCTCCAGAGCGTACAGCCCGGCAGTGAGGTTCCCGAAGTTGCCCGAGGGAACGCAAAAAATTATCGGCTGTTTCGCTATAGCCCGGAATACTCCTTCGGCGTTTTCCGGGACTCCGGTAAAGGCTTTTCCTGCGGCCGCGGCGTAATACGCCGCCTGCGGAATGAGCCGAGAGACGTTGATGGAATTCGCCGAGGACAAGTCCTTGCGTTTCTTCAAGCCTTCGTTTTTGAAGGCTTCTTTCACCAGCCGCTGGCAGTCGTCGAAACTGCCCTCTACCGCGACAGCCGATATGTTGCCGCCGAGTCCCGCGATCTGCCGTTCCTGCAAGGGCGTAACTCGTCCTTTAGGATATAATACCGTCACGGTAATGCCCTGAACGCCGTGAAAGCCGTCGGCTACGGCTCCTCCGGTATCGCCTGAGGTGGCTACCAGAATATGCAGGGGCTTGTCTTCCCCTCGGCGGAGGTAGGCGAAAGCTCGGGCCATAAACCGCGCGCCGAAATCCTTAAACGCCGCGGTAGGTCCGTGAAACAGCTCCAGCGCCATCCGATCCCCCACGTGACGAAGAGGAGCTTCAAACGAATAAGCCTCATGTATCATGTCCGCCAACGCCGCATCGGGTATCTCCGGACTTACAAAAGGCTTGATGGTCTCAAAGGCTATGTCTTGAAAGCTCATAGTACCCAGAGAAGACCGTACCGCAGGCGGATATTCAGGCAGAGTTTCAGGGACATACAGTCCGCCGTCCGGGGCAAGCCCGGTTAATGCCGCGGCGGCGAAATTCACCGCTCCGTTTTTTTTATTTCTTGTGCTGTAATACTGCATAGGTTCTCCTTTTTAGCGTTTTTTCTAGCGTAATTTTTTCCGCAGTTTCCGGCGTTCCTTCTGAGCCGCTTTTCGTTCCGCCTCCATCTTCGACTTGGTTCTGCCTGAGTCAAGATACACCAAAACCGGCTGACGGTTAGGACTGTGAGACGCAATGAGAAGCCAAAAAAGTCCAAGCATAACCATAGCGAAACAAAAAACCTGACCTGTGGAAAAACTTAACAGCGGATGAGCCGCCGCAAGGGGAAGGTCGGTTTCCGCGAATTGGAACCGGTATCCCATCCATGAATCGGGTTCCCGAAAATACTCGATGAAAAAGCGGAACAGCCCGTAGCCTATGAAATATATGCCTATCAAAAAGCCCTTGAAGGGCTTACGGTTCCTTAAAAGCCAGATAATAAGCCATAGAACAAAGCCCTCAAAGAAGGCTTCATAGAGTTGCGAAGGGTGCCGGGGCAGATTCACCATGTTTCCCTGTATGACGGTACCGGTTTGTTCCGCAAGGTCCTGTACCCACGGCTCGTGTGCGGGAAGCCGCGTAGCCTGCGGGAAGAGCATCCCCCAGGGCTGGGCGGTAACTCGTCCGTATAATTCGCCGTTGGCGAAATTGCCGAGCCGTCCGAAGGTATAGCCCAAGGGGATGCTGGCGGCGAACATATCGCCGATTTCCCGGTAATCGAAACGTTTCGCTCCGGAGTAAATCAGAATCGCTAAAACCCCGCCGATAACCCCGCCGTGATAGCTCATACCTTGAAGCCCGGTAAACGCGCCGTTTCGGAAGGGCCAGAACACAAGCCACGGCTCCCGGCGGTAGAGGTCGCTGGTTTCATATACAATGGTAGCGAATATCCTAGCCCCGAGGACCAGAAACAAAATGCCCCAGAAAAACAAGCCCCACAGCTCGTCTTCGGTCATAGGGAACCGCCGTTCCCGCACTTGGGCGCGGTACAGCAGGAACGCGATGCCGAACGCGACGATGTACATGAGACTGTACCACCGGATAAAGAAACCCGGTATGATTTGCGGCGTCAGCCAGCTTGGAAACGGTATACTTAGGAGCATCGGATTACCCTCTATATGAAGCTGTGGGCTTAAAGCCCTGAGCCATAGCTTGAGACAGTTTGAGCTTTAAAAAATTATTTTCTTTTTTCAGCTTGGCGATTTCCAACTGCTGAGTTTTTACGGTTTCCACGAGGTCTCCTTGACTCATTGCGCCTGAATGGAGGAGTTCCTCCACATATTCCATTTTGCTCTCAAAATCGATTTCCGCTTCGGCTCCGGCTTCGGTGAAACTATCGTCTATATCTTGCGCGTTTGGAGCGAACTTATCTTCCGGGGACTTGAGGATTTTTTCCGCGATCCGGTAAATTCCTTGAGCTAGGATAGACTGAGGCTTATAGAGCGTTACCGGAAGCCGGGAAGCCAATGCCGTATCCTGCATAGAGTCCCGATAGGCTACGCCGAGATGCTCTATTTTGAGGTCTAGGTATTCCTCGCAGGATCGGCGTATCTTCATAGCTACTTCCACATCTTTAGGGTCTTCTATCATATTAGTGACCAGCCGGGGGTGGAGCTGATTTATGCGGAACATAAACTTTTCATAGGATTCCGGATCGATTTCTTTAATTTCGGGTAGAACCTTCGGGATATAGAGCTTCTGAGGTCCTGAGCCGTCTTTGCGTATCTGCTCCAAGTAGGCGTATGCCTTAGTGCCTTTGACGAAAACCGTATACATCAGGCGGAAGACCGTATTTTTCAGGAACACGTAGGCGTTCAACACCGCCGTAACCGCCGGAGAGGTCACCACAATGCCCTGTCCGGAAAGGAGAAAAAAGTCCAGAATAGACTGATGCGTTCCCGCGCCAAGATCGATAAGGAGAATGTCCGCTTCATCTTTGAGCGCGAGGAGCCGTTTGCACAAGGCGTTCCGCTGAGAGACTTTCAGATTGGCTGTTCCGGGGATTTCGGTATCTCCCGGAATAAACCGCAGTCCCGGGACGTCCGTATCCACGATGACTTTAGAAAAATCCAACCGGGTATCGTTTAAAAACGTGCCGATCCCTACTTTTGGGGATTGGTGTCCCAGTACGAGATGCAGATTCGACGCTCCGAGATCCAAATCCGCTACCACCACCCGCTGTCCCGATTTAGCAAAGACCACCCCTAAGTTCGCCACCATCAAGGATTTACCTACCCCGCCTTTACCGCTTGCAACGGGAATTATACGCATGCAATTACCTCCATATTTCGGAACCTACGTTTCAAGTTTTTTCAGTTTACTATTAAGCATCAATCCGCTGAAGATAGTCAGCCCATCCAAGGCGGCTACGATCAGGACAACCCCGGCGATGAGGCGGTCCATAGTCAAGGCTATAGACGGTACGTGAATTAAGGCAGGAAACGAAAAAATACAGCCTCCGATAATCGACACAAGTCCAATAGTCTTACCTGCCATATACAAAGCGATATACGGCTTATATACAGAAAGACGGATCCACAAGAAATAGGTCATCAAGGGAAACAGCGCGTTCGGGACTACATACACCGTATATGGAAAAATCCCTTCCGCCGCGGTTTCATGAAGAGGGTGTACTACCACAAACAACGCTATCAATACAAGAAGACGAAGAAACTCATAAACAAAAAGCGCCGCCCTCAAAGGACCATATACATCCATGCCAAAATTCTAAGGTTCTCGCGCATTAGGGTCAAGAGGGTCAAACAGGAATGACCAAGATAAAAAAAATTGTTGACAGGGTAATGAAGTCGTGCTATATTTAAAAAGTTCGGTTATGCGGACTTAATCCGTATATACGAATTAACGCTTTCCCGTTTTTCTACGCAGTTTTTTAGGAAAAAAGAAAAAACAGGAGTAAATATGAAAATAGCGAAAGTGTACGGCGTAAAAGATTTACGCTTGGATGAGGGTGAAAAGCCGCAGATTACGCGCCCAAACGATGTGTTAATCCGCCCGAAATACATCGGCA
>JAIRPH010000158.1 GCA_031257135.1 Spirochaetaceae bacterium | reverse complement strand
GACCATCATCAACGGGAAGATCATCATGCAGGATCGGGTTTTGCTCAACATCGATGAAGACACCCTGATGGCAAAATCCAGAGAACTCGCCCAAAAACTCTGGAAGCGGATTTAACCAGCAAAAGCAGGACAGCGGGGAAAAAATTTCTTTGCTTCCTGATTTGTGTATAACTAAAAGCTTGTCCGGGAATAATCCCCCGGACGAGCTTTTCTTTTCATACCATTTTTGCTTCTCTTTGTATGAACCCTCTAATTCAGCGATGAGCGACTCATTTTGTTGCTACATAAAGCGATAACCGGGACTAAATTTGAGCGGATACGCCCAGCGTAATTACTGGGCGCGCTCCAAGGGCGACTGAGGGAAGACGGCTCGTCTAGAGGGCGGAAGGTAAACATAATATGAATTATAAAAGCAAGAGCAAGTATGCGTGGTAGGATTTGTAAGCGTTCATCTCTACGAGGCGTAGGCGTCTTAGCGGCACAGCCGGCGATTGGTAGATTAGAAGGTGAAAAGGCGGTATACTCATTCTGAATGATATTGAATATCCGCAGATGGTATCATGCTCGTTTGTCCTTACTGTTGGAAAGCATCTTGATCGGCGTTATCACGGGCTTAGTGATAGCCGGCTTCAGGTATAGCATGAGCGTTATCGATACGCTGAGAGGAAAGTTCTATGTCCTCCTAATGGAAGTTTCTTCAAACTGGCTGAGTTTGTGGACGGCTGTCCTGATGGGCATCGGCTTTTTTCTCGGCTGGATCGGCACGGTACGCCCTATGGTCAAAGGCGGCGGGATACCTCAAATAAAGAACCCCAAATTCCGCCAGCCTTCTATGGACTGGCTTATTGATCTGCCGCTGAAGTTTCTTACCACCATACTGACCCTAGGGTCCGGACTTTCTCTCGGCAAGTGCGGTCCGGCGGTACAAATGGGGTCATATATCGGCAAAGGGGTTCTCTCGATATTTCCCAGAAAGGACGAAGCCCAGCGGGACGCGCTTATCAGCGGGTCGGCCGCGGCGGGATTCGCGGCGGTTTTTAACGCGCCCATGTCGGGAATCCTTTTTGTGGTGGAAGAATTGCGGATACCCTTATCTCCGATGTTTCTCGGCTGTGTTATGAGCGCGGTTACGGCCGCGGATTTAACTTCAGCCTATTACTTAAAGTCGGGACCCCTCTTTGATTTCACTCGTATAAGCGTTTTGCCGGTGCATCTCATCCCGTGGATTGTACTGTTAGGCGTAGTATCCGCGGCGATGGGGGATATTTTTAAGCGTTCTCTGTATCTATCTCTCAATCTGTACGATAGATTTCATATTCCGCCGTTGTTTCGTCCGCTTATTCCCTTGATGATATCCGTCGTGTTAGGGTTATTCTGTTTTGACATTACCGGCGGGGGCTACGAACTGATCAATTCCCTGCTCCGGCAGGAGCGGACTGCCGGGCTTATCGGCTTACTGCTGGCGGGAAAGATACTGTTTACCGCTCTCTGCGCGGGGTCCGGCGCGCCGGGAGGACTTTTTTTTCCCATTTTAGCCTGCGGAGCGTTGACCGGGAGCGGACTGGGAAGGGTATTGGCGTTATTCGGCGTTATCGGGGAAGGATATGTCCACAGCTTTATGATTCTTGGGATTGCGGCGTTTTTTACGACGGTCCTCAAAGCGCCGCTTACCGGGATGATCCTGATTTTGGAGATGAGCGGCACGATTAACCACTTAGGGACGCTCGTGCCGGTGTGTCTTGCTTCGTTTATTACCTCAGAGCTTATCCAATCTCGTCCGGTAAACGAGGTTCTTCTGGAACGGATGCTCCGGACTAAATGACCTTTTTTTCCTGCCATCGGCCGCCGAGCCAGCGGCGCAGGTAACAGGCTCCTCTGACCAAGAAGTCGCCTCCCATAGCGATCCATACTCCTACGGGACCGATTTTCAGGACGTAGGTCAGCAGATACGCCGCGCTGACCCTGACCGTCCACATGGAAACCGTAGCGGCAATCATCACGAAACGGGCGTCTCCGGCGGCGCGTAGCGCGTTAGGCAGGGCGAAACTCATGCCCCAGCCGATCACCATAGATATACAGTGAACCTGAAGAAACCGTTTCGCCATATCGTGAGCTTCGGGACTCAACCTGAAAAGGCTCACCAATGGTTCCATGCCTATATAAATACTGAGATTCACCAGAAAAATCGTGAGATAGGTAACTTTCATAATTCGGGCGGTATATTTCTTCGCCGATTGATAGTCTCCCGCGCCCACGCATTGCCCTACCACCGTGAGAAGAGCCATGCCGTAAGCCATACCCGGCATGAAAGAGAAGGCGTTAATCACTCCGGCAACCGCGTTGCCCGCGAACGCGGCGGTTCCGAAATCGGTAAATATCCGCTGAGTGAGGAGCCGCCCGATCTGAAACATCGAGCTTTCCAACGCGCTGGGAATCCCTACGTTGAGAATACTCCGTACCGTAGACCGGACTACTTTGACGGCTCCAAGATTCGCCAGATTGATGGGATACCCTCGTTTGAAAACCAGCAGTCCCAAGAGGATAACCGCCGCAACAATCCGGCTGATCAGCGTCGCCAATGCCGCGCCCGCGACGCCGATATGCAAAACGAAAATGAATAAGCCGTTTCCGCCGATATTCATAACATTTACCAGAAGCGCGACCCGCATAGTGATCCGGCTGTTCCCGACAGCCCTGAAAAGCGCGCCGCAGGCGTTATAGACAGCCAGAAAAGGATAGGAAAGCGCGGTGATCAGGAAATACACGGTAGCCGCGTCCATCACGTCCGGGGCGACATTGCCGTAGAACAGCCAGGTAATAAAGCCTCGGAACGGCAGAATAATCCCCATAATCAGCAGAGACACCGCGCTGGTAATATAGACCAACTGCCGCGCCGCGATGCTGGCGTTTTTCTCGTCTTGCCTGCCTATGTACTGACTGACCACTACCGCGCCTCCGGTAGAAAGCGCGGTAAACGCGATTATCAGCAGGTTATTGATATTATCAATAATATTCACTCCGGATATGGCGAATTCTCCGATGGAGCTAACCATGATAGTATCGGCCGCGCCCATAGTTACGGTTAGGACTTGTTCGATAATCAGCGGACCGATAAGCCTGACTAGGGCTTTATTATCCCACCGTTCAATTAAAGGCGCCGGCGCGCCGGGCTTAGAGACGATTTTCACGCCGATTTTCCTATGACAGCATAAATTTTAGAAGTATCTTTCATTTGTTAAAGCGTACCTTTTTTTCAAAAGATGTACAAGAATATCCTCGTAAGAGCCAATACCATCAGAGGAATAGTAACGACGCAGAACAGCGTAGAAAGAAACACCAAACAGCTTCCCTCTTCCGCGGAAACATCGTAAATCGACGCTAAAATAGACGTCGTAGACCCCGCGGGCATGGCGGCGATCAGAGCCGTCAGCGTCAGGACAGGACCTCGAATACCCGCCGCGCCGCAGAGACAGACCCACAAAGCCGGCGCTATAACAAGACGCATCGCCGTAGTAAGGTATAAACGCCGGCTTCCGAAGATACGCCGGAAATCAGCTTGAGCAAGGGTAACGCCGATGACGATCATCGACAGCGGAGCGGTTATATCTCCAATCATCTTGATCGTCCGATAGAGCGGCGGCGACAGAGAAACAGAGCCGATAAAAAAAAGAAACCCTAAAAAAGCCGCGGTAAAGGTTGGATTGATAAAGGTTTTCCATGAAAGCGACAGCCCTCGCTTTCCTTCCTTAGATATAAGCCACGCGCCTATGGAATAAGCCAAAAAGTTGAAAGGAATATTAAACACCACCGCATGAAACAGATACGCCGGACCAAGAACGGCTTCCACCATAGGATAGCCGATGAAGCCGGAGTTGGAAAAGATAATCGCATAACGATGAACTCCTCGTTCAGGACCGCTCATGCCGATCAGCCGGGGATACAGAAAGGCTAGGACGAAAAAAAAGATATGCATCCCCAGAGAAATCAGCAGGACCGTTCCGCACTCGCCTAAAAGCTCCGGGCTGAACGGACGCTGGAGAGCCGTCACCTGCATTGCCGGAAGCGTAAGGTTAAGGATAAACGAAGAAAAACGGTTCGCCTCTTCTCGTCCTATCAGTTTTATCTTGGCGCAGATAAAACCTGTGAACATCAGCAGAAAGATGACCAGAACCTGATTGATTACATCCACAGCCTCTTGTACTCCCTTACCAAGCGGCGCAACCGCCTCTTGTTCTGTTTATCGGCAGGCTTGCACGGCGTCGGATACCCGCCCCGCCGCGGCAGTTATAATACGCTCTGCAAGAACTGCCGAGTCCGGTCGTGGGCGGGATTAGTAAATATACGCTCCGGAGGAGCGGTCTCAAGAATAGACCCTTCAAACATAAATACTACCTTATC
>JAIRPH010000118.1 GCA_031257135.1 Spirochaetaceae bacterium | reverse complement strand
CAGTATATGCAGGAGGTTGAGTATTACAAGACGGTATATTACTTCGCCGCCGCGCTGTACAACGACGGCAATACGAAGCAGGTTCCCGCCCGGCAGTTGTGGACCTTTTTAAGCCGCCGCTCTGAAATCGCCGAGTGGAGCGGCAAAGCGAAAAGCCAGCTCCGCGCGCCCTTCGCCGACCCGGTCATCGAAATGCCCTAATCGTTACCTTTTCTGAAGCCGCCAAGATACGGTATAGGTCCAGCGGGCAGGGAAATCCGGGGATGCCGCCTTGAGGCTGAGTCCGCCTCGCTTGCCCTGTACAGAAGCGTACAAGGCAAGATTCCAGCGGGCTATTTGGTTGTTTTTAACCGTATAGCCGAGACTTGTCTTAAACCCAAAAATACCAAGCCGATACGATACTTCGCCGGAAATTTTAGCGGACCCGAACGCTAGGGAATCTTCCGGGATGGGAAATGGTATAGGTTGATCCTCGGCTGAAAAAATTCCGCTTACCGCGCCGGAAAGTACCGACTGAACCGGTCCCCAAGTAATACCGATAAGTCCTTCCAGTTTATCCTCTATTTTTTCCAGATTTGACGCGTTCCGGCTGACCGTTACAGAAAAACGGGCAGGTTTTATTGGAAAATCGACGAAATCCCGGGGAAATCGGTAATAGATGCCGGCGGAGCTTCGCTGGAAAGACGAGCCTATCTCATCGGCTCGAAAGGCGGCGCTAACTCGGAATAGGCTGGTTTTTCTGCCGTAATATTCGGCTTTCATCCCAAGCCTGAACCCCGGTCCGGCAGGGGAACCGTCTCTGTCTACATAACGGTTTCCGGCCGCGTCAGCCCCAAGGGACAGCCGCCACGGACGGTTTCCAATGCGGATTCCTAGATTGCCGTACATATCTCGTCCATAGGCAAAGGTATCAGAGTATGCCCAGTCCGCGGCGATACCGAGCAACGAAGCCGAATAAACCGCGCTAAAGGCGTAAAGCTGAAAGTTCCGTTCCGGCAAAGGAGGAGATTCGGAAAACCACGGTGAAGGAGTATAGGCGGATAAAGTCTTCTCCGTATAGAATCCCTCAAGGCGCAGATTCGTTTTCGGCTTGAATCGAAGTTCAAGCCCTCCGGTAAGCCCTAGACTTGCATCATTATCCGCCATCGCCGACATATATCCCTTAAACATTCCCAACTGCGGACTCTTTAGGTAGAGGTACGTTCCGGGCTTTTTGGAAGAAGACGGGGTAGTTTGTAAATCTCCGCCGGAAGGTCTGTGATTCTCCGCAAAAGGAAGCGCGGAACTCCACGGACTGCGAAGCCGCGCGGCAAGCCCCCATTCAGTTATAATACCATATAAGAGCCGGGAACCTGTCTGTTGGTGATAAATCCCCCCGGAAAGAGCCGTAATACCGGCATCGATATGCTCCCACGGCGGAACCGGCCGTTTGTCAATAACCTGCAACCGCAGAGAAAAAGTCTGCCACGGTATATATACCCACAGATCGCCCCGATTGACGAGAGATTTCTCATGTTCCCATGAGCCGGTCCACAAAAAACTCCACAACCCATTAGAGGCGTCAAAAAAACTCGGAGTCTTAGAGGTTTTCAAGTCCGCATAAAGCGCCGCATTGATAAACAAAAAAGCCAGTATAAAAAATTGTTTGTCCTTCATACCTCCTTATATGGAAGTAAGACGGCAAATACTTTTATAGTTCTGATTGACTTTGCCAAATTTGGCTGTTTTCAAAGCCGTTTATATTCTTGATGCGGGCGACCCAATAATCCGCTTCGTTTTGAGAAGTATAGGGTCCAATGCGAACTCGGAAAAAGTTCTGCCCATTCACATCCCGATTTACTATGATGGCGGTAATGCCTTTTGCCGCAAGCGCCTCTTTTGCGTCCTCAGCCCTAACCTGGGTGGAAAAAGAGCCTACTTGAACCCAATAATTTTCCCGCGCTCTCGTTGACGCTATTGGTCTGGGAGCCGGCGCGGAAGGTACGGAAACAGCGGCCGCGCCGGCAGGACGAGACGCGGCTACAGCCGGAGGCGGAGCGGTTACGAGAGAACCGCTCGGCGCGGAAGATGATGCAGGCTGAGATACGGTCGGTCTGACGGCGTTTGGATTCACCATCTGACTGGACGACGCGGAAGGTCTAGGAACGGTTGCAGACGACGGCGATGAAGGAGACGCCGAAGGCGAATTAGGAATAGCCGCGCTGGACGGGCGCGGAACCTCAATTACTAAACTTGAGCCGTTATTGCTGACGCTGGTCCTCGGCGGCGTAGCGGGGGCGACTGTCAGGGGCGCAGGCGGAGGCTGTAGCCCTCCGATGTCTTCTCGGTTCCTCAGCAGTTCCACTGCGTCTACCGTTGCCGGTTCTCTCGGCTCAGATGAAGATTCAGCCTCCGCGGTAGAAGGTACTATCGGTTCAGATCTTGAGGGGGTATTATTCCGCGCCGTATCCTCCCGTGAAACAAACCGGGAAGCCGTCTGAGATTCTTTGTTTTTTGGCAGAAAAATAAGTATAGACAATCCTATCACAATTATAAGAAAAATACCAACAGAAACCGCTACCAATAACAGTTTTTTCTTTTCCATATTATTATCCTCAAGCATATACGCTTATATTTTTTATAATAATTTCAAAGAAAGAATTTTATCTACTTGCCTCTCGGCGCTTCCTTTGAAAAGAGGGATCCAAAAATCTAGGAATCCGCCATTATATACTATATGAATATCGGCATTTTTCCGAAAATATTGAGCGGTGAATTCCCGCTGGCTGTTGAATCGTTTAATAAGCGCGAGCCACGAGAGACGGTCCCTTTTTTTAGCGCGTAACAGCCGCACAAGAACCGGAGCTTTCACGAGAATAATAAACGCAAGCCGGTCAAAGCCGGAAGATTTATGAAGCAGAGCCGCATTGATAACGCACGGCTTTCCCCGGCGGTTTTCAATCCACTCATCGGTAAGCCGATTTACGGCAGGATGCACTATCCTTTCTAGGTCAGCTAACGCAGAAGGATTGCCGAAGACCCGCGCCCCCAGAAGCCTGCGGTCTATAGCTCTATTTTCTCCCAGAATCGAGGAGCCGAACCGTTCAAGAACGGCGTCTTTTTCCAGCTCAAGAGCCTGATGTCCCAGCTTATCCACATCCAGTACCGGCAGTCCTCGATGTTCCAGAAATTGGGCTATATGATTTTTTCCTGCACAATAGGTTCCGGTTAGACCGATAAGAACCGTAGCATCGTCTCGTTGCATTAGGCTATATTTTCGGCATATACCGGCGGAAAAATAAGGCGGACGAGAACGCGGAGAAGCTGTTTTCACATAGCCTCTCCGGGTTTAGCAGTCTTTAGGGCTTATAGGCTTTTTTATACATAGCGAGGTACTGATCAACATTGCGGCGTTTCAGTTCGTTCAGGTAGGAATCCCAGTCCTGTTCGATATTAGCTTCTCCTGAAATCCACTCCGCCATTTTCCGGTCAACGTAGCCAAGCAAATCCGTCTGAAGCAGAGCAAGCTCCTCAAGCTCATCATTCGTAAACCGCCATAAGTAGTTATACGGATTCTTCGTGAGATAAGGGCGATAAAAATCGCAGGCTTTGGTTTTGGCTACATTACTGCCTTTTTCAGCGATATATTTATCAATCATTCTGGCGGGGGTGACAACCGGCATAACCGAAATCGGAGAACTGAAGGGCCAGTTGCTCGGATCAATAGAACTCGGGCGGGTATTTACTTCCCATTTGCCGGTAACGGTTTTTGACGGAATGAGCGCTTCACTGGCGGTCCAATCTTCGGGCTTGAACATACCGTACCGCATTTGTATGTTATTTTGTTCCTCATTGATAAAATCAAGCCACCGAACAGCGACTTCCGGGTATTTGCAGGCGCTGGTAACGGCGAAAGCCCCTTCGGAAACGCCGATCTGCGCTCTGAGCCACCGCTGGTCGCCGTGAGGTCCTTTAAGCGGAGGCACTAACGTATATAACGATTCGGATTTAGGATCAGCCATAGAATACTCAAGGCGGTAGTCTGTGTACACTCCGACATTGTTCTGGCGAATCTTGTTCGTTAAAAGGGTTCTGTCTTGGGTGAACACTTCAGCGTCAATAAGCCCTTCCGAATAGAGCCGGTGAAGGTACTGAACCGCTTCCTTGTAACCCGGCTGAGAAGCGGTAAATACCACTTCGTTATTATCTTCGATGAAGATATGATAGGGATTATCGCCGACGCCGAAAGAAAGGAAAACCCATTCAAATTCACGTTTTACCTCGCGGTTCAGCATCTGGCTTTCCTTGAACATAAAGCTGAAAGGTATAGTTTTACCCGTACCGGAAGCGTCTTTGTCCTTGAAGGCTTTGAGAGCTTGATAGAATTCTTCCGTGGTAGACGGTACCGGCAGTCCTACTTTGTCAAGCCAGTCTTTCCTGATGATAGCCGCGCTGAACGAATCGAATCCCAAGTCCTCCCAACTGGATAAGGCGTAGATATGTCCGTCATGGCTACGAGTCGCTCCGGCGTAGGCGGGGAATTCGGTCATTAAGGACTTGATGTTCGGCGCGTGGCTGTCGATTAAGCCTTCGAGCGGGACAAGAACCCCATCGGCTCCGAACTGAGCGACTTCGGCGGCGGTAAGGCTCATGGACGCCATAAACGCATCCGGCAATTCCTGACTTGCGATGATAAGGTTTTTCTTCTCTTTCCAGCTTGCTTGAGGGATACATTCCCATACGATTTTAACGCCGCTTTTTTCCGCGGTGTCTTTCATCATATCGGTTTCGTCCCACCGTCCGGGACGGCTGGTATTCATCTGGATTCCGGTAAAATGCAAGGTCACCGGGGTCTTGACTATGGGCATACCGGTGGGGTTCATCACTTCATCGCTTAAACTTTTGGCGGTCTTTGCGGGTTCGCCTTTACTACCGCCCCCGTTGCAGGCGATCAAGGATACCATGCCGGCGCACAACAGCGCAGTTGTTCCTAACCAATGTTTCTTCATAACAATCCTCCTAATATATCTATTAAACTTCATTAACGAAGCGTAATACCGATTATTCTTTAACCGAACCGAGGGTAATTCCCTGCACAAAATATCTCTGCAAGATCAGATAGAGCAGGAGCATCGGCAACGTCGCGAAGATGATGATGCCGTATTTCATCGAGTCCGCGGCTTTGAGCATCTCCGCGTAGGCTTCCTGATCTTCCGCCAGCATTTCAAACATCGCGCCGGTCACCTGATTGGTCGCCAGCAAATCTTTCAGCACCAGCTGAATCGGATAGTATTGCTGTTTGTCAAGATAGATAAGCGCCCGGAAGAAGTCGTTCCACTGCCACACCCCGTAGAAAAGAAGCATCACAATAACAATCGGCGTTGAAATAGGAAGAAGAATCCTGAAAAAATACCCGAAATGAGTACAGCCGTCGATTTGAGACGCTTCAAAAAGAGACTCAACATTGGTTGTCTTAAAATAAGAGCTTGCGATGAATATATTGGTAATTTGGATGCCTCCTACCAGAAGCAGTACCGCCCAAGTATTCCGCAGTTTAAGCGCGTTTACCAGAATGTATTGAGGAATAAGACCGCCGGAAAAAAACATAGCGATAAGCAGTATCAGAGTCATCGCTTTTCTGCCGGAAAAATCCCGCCGGGACAGCGGATACGCGGCAATAACGCTGAGAAATCCGCTTAATACCGCGCCTACAACCGAATAGTACAGCGAATTGGCGTAGCCCCTCCACAAAGGCGTATACCGCAGGATTCGTTTGTACCCGGCAAGATTGAGTCCCTTCGGGAACAGAATTACTTCGCCGTTCAAAACATACTGAGGATCGCTGAAGGACGCGATAACGATAAAATAGAGAGGATAAAGAATGATGAAACAGCCTATAGCCATCAAAGCGGTGGTTATAATATCGAAAATTCTATCCTCGGAGGTTTGCTTTTGTTTAAGAACCTGCATATTCCTTCCTTACAAAAATTACCAGAGACCTTCGTTTGCCAAAGCCTTGCTGACTTTGTTTACGATTATCAGGATGACCAAGTTTACCACGGTCTGAAACAGGTTGATCGCGGTAGAATAGCTGAACTGCGTATCAATAAGCCCGATTTTATACACATACGTTCCGATAATTTCGGAAGTCGCAAGATTCGTCGCGGTCTGCATCAGCAGAGCTTTTTGGGTGTCCATGTTCATCATCCGTCCGACTTGCAGGAGAAGCATCGTTATTACCGTAGGCATGATCGCAGGAAGATCGATGTACCATATCTTCTGGATTTTCGACGCGCCGTCCAGCGTCGCCGCTTCGTAGTGGCTCGGATCAATCGCCGTGAGAGCCGCAAGAAAAATAATGGCGTTATATCCTGTGTGTTGCCATACATGGCTCAAAACGAACAGATGCCGGAACCATTCCGCTTTTCCCATAAAGTTTATGCCTTCATGCCCCATCTTGTTCAGCATATAGTTGACGATGCCTGAACTCGGCGAAGTAAATAAGTAGAGCATCCCCGACAAAAC
>JAIRPH010000031.1 GCA_031257135.1 Spirochaetaceae bacterium | reverse complement strand
GGAACGCCCCAGCGGGAGTGATTAGCCAGCGCGTAGGCGTACAGGTTCTTGGCAAAGGTCAAGAGTTCGCTATCCGTTTTGGGGATATAATCGCGTTTTTGCGTCATAATGATTTCCTTCTTGTATTGAGCGCGTTCTCCCAGACATCGGGAGACTGTTCCTAGACATCGGGAGAATGTTCCCGGCTTTCGGGAGAATGTTCCTAGACATCGGGAGACTGCTCCCAGCTTTCGGGAGACTGCTCCCGGCTTTCGGGAGAATGTTCCCAGACATCGGGAGATTTCTCCCAGACATCGGGAGACTGTTCCCGGCTTCCGGGAGACTGTTCCTAGACATCGGGAGAACTCTCCTTGCTTTCGGGAGAATGTTTTTTAGAGAAAAAGGTACTTGACAAAGATAAGGTATGTGTGATAAAATTTTTTCGTGTTTCGTGTTTCGTGTTTCGTGTTTCGTGTTTCGTGTTTCGTGTTTTGGGCAAAGTCTGCTCTAACGTCAACACTCAACGTAAAAAAATTTTCTAAAAACCTTTTGCAATATTCCATAAGATAATTATATAAAAAGCCTCGGAATTCCGTCAAGCGTTTTATGCGTTTTTATCAAAAAAATTTTTAAAAAACTCACGCCCTTAGATTCTAGCTCGGAGTCTCAATGAGGACCGCCTTTGTATCCCGGAACACGCCCCTTTCCGCGTGAAAGCGGCCTGTTCCAGCGGATACCTAGACGTATTTTATATAGGAAAAAGGCTCCTGTTCATACCATGATTTTTTAAAAGGCAGAGCAGTATTACGCGCAATCTGCCGGTTAAACTCGAAGTTGCGGACTGTTTTGTTCAGCCGCCGGGCAATCTCAAACACCCCGGAGTAGCCGCAGTAATTATGCGCGGGACCGAACAGCGGAAACAGCGGAAGCCCGTGCTTTGCGGCGATGTTGTTTCCGCCGACGTGCGTAATGAGAACATCCGGCTTGAGCCTATTCAGAATGTTCGACATCTCGAAAGGCTGATTGGTCGCTACGCTGAACAGCACCGTATCGATGTTTTTCAACGCCTCAAACACAGGTTCTACAAACCGGTCGTAGTGATGCGCTTTGAATCCGACCACTTCCATACCCAAGTCCTGTATAACCTCCGCGGTGGCAAGAATCCGCACTTCTCCGCCGGCGATATATACCCGTTTACCGGACAACTGCTTTCGGTACGGTTCCAGAGCTTCATCCAGAAGCGCGTTCTCCGCTTCAATGAGGCGTTCCGCTTCCTGCTCAAGCCCAAACCGTTCCGCAATCTTCTGAAGCCATACGCTCGTGTTTCTTCTTCCGATAGGAATCGTATCAACCATAAAGGGAATACGGTATTTCTCCTCCAGATGACCGACGAAATAGTCGTCATGGGTGCCGCAGATGCTCACGTTCAGAGAAGTTTCCAACGCGTACTGAAAATCTTCCGGTTCGGCGTAGCACGGGATAAAGGTTACGTTCAGTCCCAACGCTTCAAGAAGCCGGCGCAATTCCACTTCGTCAGCCCGGCTCATAGAGCCGACATTGAGGACGTTTACGTTCCGGCTTTTCCGATAAGACTCCCGCAGTTTTTTTTCTTCCGGCTCCCACAGAGGAACGTTCCGATCCGGCGGACGGACGTACTTTTTCAATACGCCGTGATATACCGCATCGTAGGCGGTTGCCATCAGCTTTGTCTTGAAGCCTTCGCAGTGAACCGGCATAATAACCGCCGCGGTTTCCTTTTGCAGTTCCGTCAAAATAGTATCAATGTCGTCGCCGATGAGCGCCGGAACGCAACTGTTCGCAACGATGATGGTTTCAGGACGGAACTCCCGATCCGCGTATATCACCGCTTCCCGAAGTTTCTTCTCCCCGCCGCCGATTACATCCGCTTCGCCGAGGTTGGTGCTGATCCAAATTAAACCCTCGGAATTGGGGTCTCGAAGCTGTTTAAAAGTCTTGTTCTGCCCGATATTGGCGGTAGAACAGGTTCCGCACCCTACGGGACCGTGCATAATTATTACCGCGTTTCTCAGCGTATTGAGTATCGCAAGACTCAGCGTAAACTGACAGCCTTGGGTCATCGTAAACCGCCGGGAAGACAGATTCGTACAGCCCTGCGAGACGGCTTGCTTACAGGTTTTCACTTGCCCGCAGGTTCCGCCGAATGCGATGCTCGCCTGAAGCCGATCTTCCCGTGAAGGAGCGGCTTTCGCGTCAAGAAAATTCATCCTAATCCTCCTTTTTATCTTCCCATCACCAGATAGGTAATGATGTCCTCGGTAAGGCTGATGCCGCCGGTGAATCCCGCGTAAGCCCGCCCCATAACGCAACGTCCGGTTAAGGGAAACGTAACCGGCACCAACGGACAGCCGAACTCTTGAGCCAAGTCCCGTTCAAAAGAACTTCCAACCACAACCGCCGGATTCAGCGCGTCGTAATACCGGCTGTTCCGATTCGGGGGCCACAGATTCCGCAGATATTTCTTGACCGAGGATGCATCGGAATCGAAGTATACCGCGGGATGCAAACCGGAATTCAGCCCGCTGAACTGAGCGCGTACGGTTTCCTGCTGAGGCTCATCAAGCAGGTCGGTGACTACCGCAAGTTCAGTCAGCCAGCCGAGTTCATCCGACAGAAACCGCGTCAACGCCGGAGCGTATCCAGAATCGCCGACTACAACCGCGTATCTCTGCAAGTCAACGTCGTTGTAAATATCAGCGATCCTTTCCATGTAGTCGTAATAGACTTTTTTTTCTTCCGCAATAACTCGGTTAATGCGGGTAGTATCGATGTTCAGCGCGGTTCCTACGGTTTTGAGAAAGGTCTCTCCCGCCAACGCGCCGATAGGAAAAGGAGTTACTATATAAGGAATATTATGAACTTCCTCGAAATGTTTCGCGCTGTCTATGCCGACGGTATTGGACGCCACGATATTCAAACGCGCTTGACCGGCGCGTTTGAAATTATCCAGCGTTTCGCCTTCGCCGAAGAAGGTGTTGACCTTGAGTCCGAGCTTTTCAAGCAGGCGTTTTATCTCCCGCAGATTGCCTTTCCAAAATACGTCCTGTACCGGCGCGATGCCGAGAACGTTTACCGACAGCGGTTCTTTCTCTGAGGAAGGCTGGATATACTTGTCGATTAAGCCTTTAAACAGCAATTCATAGCCCTTAAAGGCGTTACCCTTGAAACTAGGCGTTGGAACCGCGATAACCGGTTTTTCGGCGTTTTTAAATTCAGCGGCGATAGCGATAGTGTCATCGCCGATCATATCGACCATACAGCCCGTAACGACCACGAACAGATCGCCGTCCATGATCTCCAAAGAAGACTGAATCTGTTCCCGCAAGCGGCTTTCGCCGCCGAACACAATATCCCGTTCAACGACGTTAGAGCTTGGCAAGGCGTAGCCTCCGCAATATCCGCCGCCGATGTATCCCGCGCCCGCGTTGATCGCATTGGCGATGTTGCCGCCGCATCCCGCAGAGCCATGCACGATAGGAACCGCCCGCGGTATCGCCCGGAGAGTTCCGATTGCTCCGCCTAGCGCGCAGGCGTATCGGGGTCTGTCCACGAATTTACTCATATAATCTCCTATTATCCATGTGAAAAGGTAGGCTCCGCTTCCCGGTATTCGTAGAGCAGAGCTGAAAGCTCCCGCTTTCCCGGAATACCCGCGGCGTCGGCACGGCAATGCCGGCAATGCCGGAATACCGGCAGATAGGCTTCCGCGGCTTCCCGCGCGCGGGAAAGTTCGCCGCAATCCGGCGCGGGGTATCCTGCGAACTCATGTTGCGGAATCAGCGGAATGACGTTGATGATTCCCGCGCCCAGGTCTCTTACCGTCCGAGCGGTTTCTCGGATATGATCCCCGTTTATCGGCGGTATCAGTACGATGTTGATCTTGACGAGCATACCCAAGTCCGCGGCGTTCCGAATCCCTCGTTTCTGGGCGTCGATGAGCAGAGCCGCTCCTTCAAGGCCTTCGTACTTTTTCCCGTCAAGCAGTACCTGAGCGCATATTCTGCTGAGAATCGCCGGGTCTACCCCGTTTACGGTCACGGTTACGGTCCGCACTCCGACGCGGTACAGGTCCGAGGCGTACCGTTCAAGGAGCAGTCCGTTGGTACTTAAACAGTTTATGATCTGCGGAAAGGCGCGGTGAATGAGGGCAAACGCCCGAAGCGCATGATCCGTAGCCAGCGTATCGCCCGGTCCCGCAATGCCGGCGACCGCAATTTCCGGGCAGAGTTCCAATGCCCGCCTCACCAGCGGTACGGTCTCCTCCGGCTTGAGCAGTCCCACAGCGACTCCGGGTCGTTCTTCGTGTTTATTGAAGGACCGCTTACAGAATCGGCATTGAATATTACACGCAGGACTGACCGGTAGATGTATCCTTCCGCTGTTCATATCCGCTTCCCCGGAAAAACAGGGATGACGGTTCGAGTAATGCGCGAGGAGGGAGCGGGAGGATGAGCCGAAAATTACCGGTCCTTCATCAAGATTTTTCATATATCCTCTATAAGGGGCGTTCCAGCGGCTCAAAGAGCGGCGTCGAAAGATACCGTTCCCCAGTGTCAGGAAGCAGAGCTAAAACGATCTTGTTTTCAAACTCAGGACGCTTTGCTATTTGAGCCGCGGCAAACGCGGCCGCGCCGGAGGATATACCCGTCAAAAGCCCTTCCAGCGCGGCCAGGCTCTGCGCCGCGGCAAAGGCTTCTTCGTTGCGGACCTTGTAAATCTCGTCGTATACGGCGGTATTGAGTACCTTCGGCACAAAGCCCGCGCCTATGCCCTGAATCTTGTGAGGTCCCGGCGCGGAGCCGGAAAGCACCGCCGAGTCGTACGGTTCCACCGCGATAACCTTGATTGCCGGGTTACGCTCTTTGAGAACTTCTCCCGCGCCGGTAATGGTTCCGCCGGTGCCGACTCCGCTGACGAACGCGGCGATTCCGCCGTCAGTGTCCCGCCAGATTTCTTCCGCGGTGGTTGTGCGGTGAATCTCTGGGTTCGCCGGATTGTTGAACTGCTGAGGAATATAAGACCCCGGAATCTGGGCGTTCAGTTCCTCGGCTTTCCGGATCGCGCCTTTCATGCCGTCCTTGCCCGGAGTCAGCACCAATTCCGCATTTAACGCCTTGAGCAGATTCCGGCGTTCAAGGCTCATGGTTTCCGGCATGACCAGAATAATCCGGTACCCCTTCGACGCGGCAACAAAAGCTAACCCGATTCCCGTATTCCCGCTCGTAGGTTCGATAATCACGCTGTCTTTGGCGAGCTTGCCCTGCCGTTCAGCGTCCTCAATCATCGCCAGCGCAATCCGGTCCTTGACGCTGCCGAGCGGATTAAAATACTCCAGCTTTGCAACCAAACGCCCTCGAAGTCCCTGCTGTTGTCCGTACCGCTTTAGCTCCAAGAGGGGCGTATTTCCGATAAGGTCTGTCAAAGCTCCTGCAATTCGTGCCATAGTAGCTCCTTAAATATATATAACCTATGTAATTACTAGGAATATATATCTTTATAAAAATAATGTCAAGTGAAAAGCGCCGTAACCGGCAAAAAAATAACCGCCAATCTTTGTTTGTTGCCGGCGTCCTCTTTGGTTTTTTCTCAGGGATTTCGCGCCGAAGCGGGCGCGGGCGCGCTACTTGGCGGCGGTCTTAGACGGACCGGATTCTGCTTCTTTTATCTTTCTATGTATATCTTCCGCTTTATTAAGGTTTTTATATTCCGTCAGCAACGCGTCGAGGTTTTCTATAGAAGGAGGGTCATCGCTCCCGTCAAAATACCCGGGTTCTGAATTATAAAAAAATAATTCCTGTCCATTTTTGTAAACATACCTAACCAACACATCATCGTCGCGATTTGTGGTATAAATTGCCGTTGCGTTTAATGGTTTTGACAGTTCAAGCGGTTAATGGTACGCCGTATCCTATATCCTGCCCGTCAATTTTTTCTTCAAAAATGACGGCGATTCTATTTTTTATGATATAATAGGCTGTAAGTCCCATCGGTACCAATAAGGGCAGTATTTTTTCATGTTCGATTGATGCTAACACGATATTGCTGTAAAAGCCCCCCGGCGAAACATGAAAGAACCGGAATAACCAGCAACGCCGAAATTTTATGCAAGGGGTTATCCGCTTAATTTTTCACGCCTTGAAATTTGCAGGCGGTTCGGATATTGTGGACTAAGCCACGCAAAAGGTGAAACAATGCAGAATATCAAGAACGTATTGATTCTTGGGTCCGGGGGACTCAAAATAGGACAAGCCGGAGAATTCGATTATTCCGGGTCTCAAGCGCTCAAAGCGTTGCGGGAAGAAGGAATCAGAACGATTCTCATAAACCCGAATATCGCCACCATCCAAACCAGCGAAGGCATGGCGGACGCTACCTATTTCCTGCCGGTAACGCCCGAATACGCCCGGCTGGTCATCGAAAAAGAACGTCCTGACGGCGTCCTCCTCGGCTTCGGGGGACAGACCGCGCTGAACTGCGGCGTCGAACTTGACCGGCAGGGAATCTTCTACAAATACGGCGTAAAAGTCCTCGGAACGCCGGTAAAAGCCATTGAAGATA
>JAIRPH010000173.1 GCA_031257135.1 Spirochaetaceae bacterium | reverse complement strand
ATATTTTGGTCCTTTCAGAAAAAAATCCCGCTGAAACGACAGAATCCCTCGGGAAACCCGTAACAGCGTATGATTCCGCTGGTTGATGGAATGAATAAACCACCGAGCCTCTTTGACATTCTCCCGCACAAAATCCCGTACCGGCTTATCCGGGGCGTTTCTTTTTTTTTCGCTTTTTCCAGAAGCCTCTGCAATTTCCATGAAAAACGGATGAATCCCCAAAACCGGAATCTCCTCGTTGTTGAGGATGATGATGAATCCTCCTTCTTTCCTGATAATCTGCACATCCGGGACCACATAGCGGGTATCTCCTGAATCAAACTGCCGTCCCGGAAAGGGAGACAGTTCCTTAATGCGCCGGAAAATCTGTTCGATTTCATCGGCGGTACGTCCCAAAGACTTTGCTACAACGCCGAATTTCCCCCGTTCCAGCGGTTCCAGATACTCCAACGCCTGAATCATGCCTTCCGGGGCGTCCGGCAGGAGTTCGATCTGTACTTTGAGAGATTCTTTATAGTCCGCAGTGCAGGTCCCGACAGGCTCAAGGGATTGAACCAGTTTCATCGCCTTTTGGATCAGCTGTTTAGGCTCGTCTTTTAAGAGCAGTGCCGTCGGCTCCTTATGAAAACCGTCGCTATCGATATTTTGGATCAGCAGTTCCCCGATACGGCGGATTTCCGGGTCAACCGGTTCAAGCCGCAACTGCCGAAGGAGATGCTCTTGAAGCGTTTCAGAACGGGACAGCGCGCCTTCGATGAATTTATGCTGTTGATGCGCGGCTTCATCTCCGTCGGCGTTGACGAATCCCGCGTCGGAGGTCGATTCAAAGTAAGCATCTTCTTCTTTTTGCGGAGAGTAGGCCGCGTCAAGAGAAACCGTACCGGGTTCTTTGAGGATTTCCAACGCGGGATTCCGCTCGATTTCCTCGCATATTTTGTCCCGCAAGTCGATAATAGGCAACTCCATCAGCCTGAGCGACTGATACAGCTGAGGATTCATCTTTAACCGCTGTTCTTGGACGAAAGAGGGACGCAACTCCACGGGCATGACTCCTTACTTAAAAAGCGTATCATTACCCAACAATGCTGTCAACGCAGTCCAGAGGCGGGAGTCTTGTTTCTTGACAGAGGCTTCCGCTGTCTCTATACTGGTCTGATATGATTGATCTGCGAAGCGATACCGTAACAAAACCGACTGAAGCAATGCGTAAGGCTATGGCGCAGGCGGAGGTTGGAGACGACGTATACGGCGATGATCCTACTATAAACGAGCTTGAACGATATGCGGCGGAACTCCTTGGTAAGGAAGCCGCTCTTTTTACGCCTTCTGGAACTTTCGGAAATCAGCTGGCTTTGTTTACCTGGTGCGCTCCCGGAACTGAGGTTATTCTGGGAGAAGAATGTCATATCATTCAGCATGAAGCGGGAGCGGCTTCGGTTATTGCCGGGGTGCAGACCAGACCGATTCCCGCCTCGGACGGCGTACTCCCGGCGGCGAAGATTCGGGAACGGCTCCGGCGGCGGGACCTCCACGCGCCGGCGACATCGCTGGTTTGTCTCGAGAACGCTCATTCTCTGGGACGAGCCGTACCCATTACCGCTATGGCGGAAATGCGAGCCGCGGCGCAGGACATTCCGGTTCACCTTGACGGCGCGCGGATTTTCAACGCGGCCGTCGCCTTAGGAGTAGCCCCCCGGGACATCGCGGCGCAGGCGGATTCGGTGATGTTTTGTTTGTCTAAGGGGCTGTGCGCTCCGGTAGGGTCTATGCTGGCGGGACCTGCGGAGTTTATCAGAACCGCCCGGCTGAAACGGAAAATTATGGGCGGCGGTATGCGGCAAGCCGGTATTCTGGCGGCCGCGGGAATTCTTGCTCTTACGGAGCAGACTAAGAGCCTTGCAGAGGATCATATCCGCGCGCAACGTCTCGCTCGGAACCTTGCGGACCTTCCGGGAATTTCGGTCAAGCCCGAAGAAACCGAAATCAACATGGTGTTTTTCACGTTTCCTCCGGCGCGAAACCCTGAAACCGCGGCGCGGATTGTAAAAATCTTTGCGGATTGGGGAATTCTCATTAATTCCCCGGATGAAAACGGGCTGTTTCGGTTTGTTACCCATTTTTGGATAAAAGATGGAGAAATACAAACCGTTTCGGAAGCCGCGGCGGAGGCTTTTACCGTATGAACGTGTACGAAGAACGCCGGGATAAAGTCTATACGTGGATGGCTGAGGAAGGCATTACGCTGGTTATGTTTCAGCATACGGAGGACCAAAGAGACCCGGCTATCCGCTGGATGACGGGCTTTCCCGGAGAGGCTTTACTCTTTCTGGTTTGCGAAGAAAAAAAGTGTATGCTGGTTCCTTGGGACTTGAACTTGGCGAAGGTTTTCGCCCACGCGGACGTCCTGAGTCCCTATAACGATTTTGACCGTCAGCCGCTCAAAGCGATTACCGGAGCGGCGTTGTATTTCGGACTTCCGTTGGGGACGAAGCTGGAAATTCCGCCGGCGACTCCTTATCCGGTATTTCTGCACTATGTGGAGGCAATTCTCAATTTCGATGTAATATGCCGGAGCGGAGGCGTGCATGAAGAAGTTGAGGCTCTGCGGGCGGTGAAAGACGCGGAAGAGATCGGGGTATACCGTCAGGTTTCGGCGATTACCAATGAGCTTATTGAACTGCTGGAAAAACAGGTCCGCGCGGGAAAGCTCAAGACCGAAGGCGAAACCGCGCTCTTTATCGAATCTGAGTGCCGAAAGCGGGGCTGTGAAGGTACGGGTTTTGAAACCTTAGCCGCAGGTCCGGGCAGAAGTTTCGGGATTCATCCGTTTCCGGCATATACGATGGGAGATTTTGCCGCTCAAGGGCTTTCGATACTGGATTTTGGAGTGGTCTATTTGGGCTATACCAGCGACGTTACCCTCACCTTTGCGCGGGAACCCCTCACGAAGCCTCAAGAGCGGCTCATTTCGCTCACCGAGCGGGCGTACCGGATTGCCTTGTCTTTCGTGCAGGACGGGATGCCGACGAAGCGCATCGCCGCGGAGGTGGATACGTTTTTCAACAACGCGAAAAAGAAGATGCCCCACGCGTTGGGTCACGGGATAGGGCTGGAAGCTCACGAGTTTCCGGCGTTGCGGAACCGGGCTGATAACGCGTGGACCCTCAAACCGGGTATGGTGTTTACTCTTGAGCCGGGTCTTTACGATCCGCTTCACGGCGGATGCCGTCTGGAAAACGACATTCTTCTCACCGAGGCAGGGGCGGAAATCCTGACCAATGCCCGGATAATTCGGTTATAAAGAGGACCAAAGCAATGTTTATCATACATCCTTGTGAAACCGGATGCGGCCGTACCGCGCTTACCGGTTCTCAGTTTTGCGCGGTGCATACCGCGAATCCTGAACAGGATATGTTCCGGTTTATGGATCAGATTAATCAGGGAAAAACCGCGGAAAATCTTAACGCTTCGCGTCTGCATTTTGAAGGGGCGGATTTTTCCGGGCGTCATTTTTCCGGGTGCAACTTTCGGGAGGCGAAGTTCGCATCCTGCCGTTTTAGTAAAACGGTTATGCAAATGGTTTTTTTTGATTTCGCCGATTTTTTTAACTGCGATTTTACTGACAGCGATCTGCACTATCTGTCTTTTGCGGGTTCTCGGATTCGGCACAGCGTCTTTAAAAATTCTGAACTGGTAAACATCAACTTTACGGGCAGTATGATTCTTAACTGCGACTTCAGCAATTCCAATTTGAGCCTAAGCCGGTTTATCAATACTGATATTCACGATTCGCTGTTCAACAACTGCAACGTGCCAATGGTTATGTTTATCGAGAGCCGGCAAAAAGGGCTTTCCTTTAAATCGACTAATACCCAGAAAGCGATATATGATTGTATTGACTGAGGATACGGGAGTAACGGTATTCGTTCATTGCTGTTCCAATACGGTAAATAATTGTTATCTCATAGGCGCGGATGCGGTGCGGGAAGCGGTGATTGTCGATCCGGGCTACCTTGATGAAACGATTCTGTTATATATAGAAGACAACAATTACGCCCTTCGGGGAATCTTGGTCACTCATGATCACACCAAACTGCGGGGCATCCAAAGCCTCAAACGGATTTACGACGCCCCGATTTACGCGGTGAATCAGCAAATCTACGGATATAAAACCGCGGCGATTCGGGACCGGGATATTCTCGCAATAGGTTCTCTTAGGTTTGAGGTTCTGCTTATTCCGGGGCATACTCAGGATTCGGCGGTTTTTAGGATTGGGCATCTTCTCTTCACGGGAGACGTGTTAAGCGCAGGAATGGTAGGATATACCCCAAGCGCGTACAGCGCGGCAACGCAGATGAACGCTCTGCAAAGCAAGGTTTTTTCTTTACTGGGAGATTTTACGATATTTCCTTGTCATGGTCCGCCTTCTTCGCTGGAGTCTGAACGAAGATTCAATGTTGGAATCCAGCGGTATGAACAAAAAAAGAACCGGACTCGTTCATTTGAACCGTTCTGAACCTAAGCCTCAAATCCGCCGAGGCTTGATTTACGGGTTTTAGGCTGTGGAGGGCGCGCTAAATCGGCGGTATCCGCTGAAAGATTTTTCCGCCCTGAATTTTTTTTTAAAAAAAAGCGTATCCTTTGTTGAAAAAACAAGCCGGCCGATATATAGTTATTCCTAATGGATAGAAAGTTCATCATAGCAAAAACGAATCGCTTCCTGACGCCGCAGAGCGTCCATGCCGTTAGGATGA
>JAIRPH010000146.1 GCA_031257135.1 Spirochaetaceae bacterium | reverse complement strand
CCGCGCTTCTGCGAGTCCAGCACCGGATAAAAAACATCCTCATCGTTGACGTTACCATCCTTGCGTCAGCAAGGAGGCGTAATAATGGCGTTTAATAATTTTCTTTCATCACTGCGGAGAGCAGGGCGGGAAATGGTATTGCCCGCCGGTAAAATAAAAGAAGTCTGCCAAAATACGCTTGCGGATAAATCCATAGAAACGGTTTTGGATTTTGGAGCGGGAACGCTCTTTTGGAGCAACTGGTTTGTCAAAAAATTTAAGAGCCGCGTATGCGCGGTTGATATCTATTATGATAAAACAGAAATGCCCGCAAAAGACGGCATAACCTGTTACGCCGATTTTGATAAATGCCTTGCAACAAATTCATGGTTTTCGCTTGTGTGGGCTTGCGATGTTCTGCATCATTTACCGCCCGCGGAAACAAAAGGTTTTCTGGAAAAAATCGCGGATAAAACAAATATCATCATCATAAAAGATATAGACGCGAACCGGAAATTCGGCAATATTATGAATAAACTGCACGACAGAATAATTAACGGCGAAAAAGTATTTGATATTTTTCCTGATACTTTACGCCGCGTCCTTGAAGCGCGCGGGTTTGAAACGGCGTATTATTACCTTCCCAAGATATGGTATCCCCATTTTATTGTTACAGCATTACGGGGTAATCCTCATTTTAATGATAAGGAAAATATAACATGAAAAACATTATACCCATATTGACGAGCGTTATGTTAAACGCGGCGGCGCAAATTCTCATGCGCCGTGGAATGTTACAAATAGGCGGCATATCTTTTGAGACGGGCGTATTAAGGCATACTTTGCCTGCGATGCTCAAAAGCGGCTTGTTGTGGCTGTCGGTTTTGTGTTACGGCGTATCGCTCTTTCTTTGGATGATAGTCCTTTCCAAAGTCGAGGTAAGTTTTGCCTACGCATTCTCAAGTTTAGGCTACGCGCTCGTCGCCGTTATGGGCGCGATTTTTCTGGGCGAGCATATATCAATACTACGAATCGCAGGAATAGCGATTGTGTGTTTAGGCATACTATTGATTTCAAGGAGTTAAAGATAAAGAAGGAGTCGTTAGGCTATCACGCGATGATTGCGCTTGTTTCGCCCATAACAAACACGGAAATATATTTGTCTTCAAAAATACTTTCCGTTGTCATTCTTGGACAGAACCAGCCGATGCCGGAGGGTCTCTCGGATGTATTGCGGGAAAAGAGCTTTACTCTTGTTATATTTTCCGCCGCCGCCGGCGGGTGTTTTCCGGTTTTGGGAAAAACATCCGTTAGGCTACTTTAAAACGCGAAACCTCGCTGACAAGTATATCGATGTTTTCCCGGTTCTCGCTGGAAAGATCGTTCACCCGCTGAACCGCCGAGTTGATCTGCTCCGCTCCGGTCGCCATCTCGCTCATACCGCCGGCAATTTCCTGAGTCGCCTGCTCAAGGCTTTTGCTCTCCTGAATTACTTCTTTACTGCCTTCGAGCATTTTAAATGACCCGCTTTTCACCTGTTCGGTAATTTCGTTGACTAGACCGATAGATTCCAAGATTTGCTTGCTTCCGACGTCCTGTTCCTCCATCGCGCCTCGGATATTTTCTTCCTGTTCCGCAACGGTTTTAACGCCTCCGTCAATCGACTCGAACTTGTTCAACACGTTTTCTGTCGATTGAGAAATTTTATCTATCGACGCTTTTATTTTTTTCAGTACGGTAGAAATCGTTTTTGACTGTTCGCTGGAATTTTCGGACAGTTTGCGGATTTCGTCGGCAACTACCGCGAAGCCTTTTCCCGCTTCTCCTGCGTGAGCGGCTTCGATGGCGGCGTTCATCGAGAGCAAGTTCGTCTGACTGGCGATATTTTCCATTACGCCGTTAATTTCGAGCAAACCCTCGCTTTCACGGGCGATTTCCTGAATGTCTGCGGCAACTTCCTGCAACCCGCTTCTGCCCGCCTCAGAAGACGCCGTCAATTCACGCACATTTTCGCTGTTTCTGACGAGCGTATCCGTAACGCTCCGGATATTGGCGATCATTTCTTCAATCGCGCTGGAAGATACCGCGACGCTTGCGGACTGTTTCTCCACGTGACCGCTCAGTCTGCCGATGTTGGTGGTAATGCCTTCCATTGCCGCGTTAGTTTCAGCGACTCCCGCGCTTTGATTCATCACTCTGACCTTAACGCTCTGAATGTTCGCGGTAATCTCGTTTATCGCCGCCGCGGTTTGAGTCATATTCGAGGCAAGATCGCCGGCAATGTCAAACAGTTTCGCTGTCCGATCCTTAACCGTAATGATAAGATTCCGTATCTTTTCAAGGGTCAAATTAAAATACTTGGCAAGATCGCCGATCTCGTCTCGCGTATGAATATCAATAGTCCGGGTTAAATCGCCTTCGCCTTCAGAAATATCCTTGAGCATTTCCGCAGTCTTAACCAGCGGCAAACTGATACTTCGGGCGAAAACAATCGCCCCGCAGGTTATCGCTCCAAGGGTAACGCCGGCAATAATAAGCGCAATCCGCGTAAGCCTATACACCGGGTCTAACACCTTCTTTTCAGAAACCGCAACAGCCATACTCCAGCTTGCGTTAGTCTGACCGATACTAAAAGGCGCAATATACGCAAACAGCGAAGTCTTAGTCTTCTGATCCCGAATAATCCAGTTGAAAGGCTTGCCCTCCTTGACAGCCCGCAACAAATCGTTAAAGTAGAGGCCGCTCATATCCTGTTCGGTATCAGCCATATTCTTCCCGATACGGCTCGGATCAAAATGCGCGACAATAACGCCTCCCTGAGTGAACAACGCGGTTTCGCCGTCCCCGAAAGGCTTGATCGCCATTAACTGCCCCTGAATCGAGTCAAGACTAATATCAATCCCCATAACCCCGACAACCCGATTCCTGACTTTTATCGGCGCGGCGAGACTCGTCATCAAAACGTCTCGTCCGTTCAGATCATACACAAAAGGGTCTAAAACAGTTTCGTTGCCGGTTTTCAGCGGTATCTGGTAATAATCGAATTCGTTATAATCATCAAGCGCTTCAAATTCGAGCCGGCCGTTTTCCCAATACCAGTACGGCGCGAATCTGCCGTCCGGCGCGCTCCCCGGGGCGGAACGGTAAAGCTCGTCATCTCCCTCAAGGGCATCCGGTTCCCAAACGCACCACAGCCCCACCGATTCAGGATTCGCAACCGCAAGCTCCCGCACCATCGCGGAAAGCAGAGTCCGCCGATTCTCGGCGGTAATGGTCTCATATTGACTCATCATCTGAGCCGCGGTTCTGACCGTGTTCAGGTAGAATTCCAGACTAATCTGTAGTTTCTTGCCCGTGTCCTGAGCGATGCTAACCGCATTCTGACCCGCCAGATTCCTTATATCCGCGCGGGAACGCATCACAAGAAGCCCGCTTAATACGCTAATCCCGGCCGCGTTAAGGGCGATCATAACAAAAACAAGTTTAACTCCGATTTTCATATTTTATTTCCTTAATATACTAATTTAGTTATATGCCTTTTTCGCCTGACAAGTCCAGTATCTTTCCTGAAGGTCTACGCGCTCAAAACGCTAGACGCGGTTCTTTTCCGGTATTGATTCGGATAATAATATTAGTTCCCGCGCCCAGTTCCGATTTGATGTCTATTACCTTCGGGTTGTCAGGATAAAAGAAATACAGCCGCTGAATGACGTTTTCAAGCCCCATGACTTTGGATATTGACGAATCGCCGATGGCTTGAGGACGCAGAAGCTGTTCCGCGGCTTGAGCGGGAATTCCGCACCCGTTGTCCCGTACCGATAGCATCAGCCACGGGTCCTGCAATTCCGCCTGAACAATGATAAGAGACTTTCCCGGTTTGTCTTTGAAGGCGTGGACGATACAATTCTCCACCAAAGGCTGAAGAATGGAAGAGGGAACCTTATACCGGTCCAGCAAAGTTTCGTCGTAATCAAGGATAAGATCAAGATTCTTAGGAAACCGTACTTTTAAGATATAAAAATAATACTGCAACCCTTCAATCTCATGGCTTAGAGGGACGATAATCTCCTTGTTGCGGATAATATGCCGGAAAAGCCGGGCAAGATATTCCATATACTCTCCGGTTCGGTCAGCCCCCTCTACAATGGCGAGTTGCATCCCCGTATTTAAGGTATTGAACAAAAAGTGAGGATTCATCTGCGCCTGAAGCGTGTAGATTTCCAAGTGCCGTACCAGTCCTTCCATCTTCATATTTCTCATTTTTTCCTGCATATACTCCTGTTTTATAGTTTCTTGCCATCGGATTTCTTCTATATAGTTGCGGATTTCCGTCTTCATCCGGTTGAAGGCTTCCACTACCTGATTCATCTCCTGAACCGACCCGATTTCAATATCCTCCACGTTGAAATTACCCGCGGAAAGCTCCGACGCCATCATAGACAGCCTGACCAGAGGATTAGTGATTCTCCCTACCGATTGAAGAAGCAGAAGAACCGCAAACATCGAGGTAAAAATAATAAACAAAAGATTCCAAAGCTGAAGCGCGCTGGATTCGGCAATAAACAGCCCGTACGCGTCGAGCTGATTGCGGAAACGATCCGCGCTGATAACTTCGATCTCGCGGCTGATGTAGTCCAAAAGTCCCGCCATTTCATCGTAGATTCTGGTATAATCCGCGATATTCCGCCCCCGCTTCTCTTCCATAGCTTCGTCCGCCAGATCGAGGTAAGACCGAATCAGCGCGTAGAGTTCCCGTTCTCTAAGGGCGGTTTTATCGCTGACAATCAGCGTATTAACGGGAAGTTTCCGGCGCAATTCCTGATCGGCAATGAAAGTCCTGCCTAACGCGTTGGACGAACGGGTAGAAAGGTACTCCAGTAAATGCCCCTGATATGCGGCAAGGTCTTCCTGAAGAGATTTGAGAAACCTCTGCTGTTCAAAACTGCCGTCCGAAATGGTCTGGAGATTTTTCGCCGAAAATAGAATGTAGGCGGTAGAAAATACCAATATAAAAAATACCCCGAAGATGCTGGAAAGCATCTGAAACCTAAAAGAACGGGGAAACCGGAGCCGGAACGGGAACGCGAAGTTCCGCAGGAATCGCTTCATCCGGTACAGTATACCATAGCGTAAGGGTTTCGGCGTATGTAAAGATATGGTCCTGATTTTTACGGGTATTGATACTTTTTGCAGGATTCGGTATGCTTAAAATTCAGCAGAAGAATCAGGAGGTTCTATGACCGTTTCCGAGATGTTCGGGCAAAGTTTGATAGTTACCCTGCTCGGTATGGGCGTC
>JAIRPH010000130.1 GCA_031257135.1 Spirochaetaceae bacterium | reverse complement strand
CACGCCCCTCCCCCGCCTACCCCCCGCCGCGGCCCGGGCCGCGCCCCGCCCCCGCGCGCTAAGTATGTAATCCTTGCTATGTACTATAGCAGAGACTTTTTCTTTGAGGCCACTTGTTGTCATCTTCTACCGAAACCTGCGTTTCTCTCCTAAATCAATTTTTACTGCTAGACATTAAAAAATATACCGCAGAAGTAAAAAAATGTCATCACTTTTTAAATAAATTTTTAAAAATTTATTTAAAAAATAAACCTTGTATTTCTCCAGATTATAGCGTATACTATCCAATATTCCACCAATATCACATTAACCACCTAGCCAAGCAAAGCCGCCCAAAGTGTCTGACACCATAGGCTTCAAAATATGACTGACACCAACGAATCATAGAAGCAAAAATAGATTTCCATTACATATAAGAGATATGAGAACATTACGCATACTTACAGACGGGGCAACCTATCACGTTGCTTCCAAAATAGACCACGACGCCCCTGCTTTACACGAACAATCCTTCAAACAAGGCTTTCTGGATTTCGTGGCTAAGGCAAAAAAACGGTTTTCCTTCAAATTATGGAACTTTACCGTTATGGACAATCATATTCATTTCCTCATTAAGCCCGGACCCGGTGTATCTTTGTCCAAAATCATGCAATGGATTAAATGTAACTTCGCCAAATGGTGGAATAGAATACATGAAACTAAAGGGCATCTGTGGGGAGAACGATTCTTTTCCCGAATAATCAAGGACGAGCGGGACTTTGAGCGGGTGTCGGAGTACATCGACGAGAATCCGGTTAAGGCAAAGCTGGTAAAAGAGGCGAAAGACTGGCGTTTCGGCGGACTGTTTCATCGACTGAGGCGAATTTTCGGGCTTATCGACAGTGGGACTGACTTTCTAAAACCCTTCGCCTCAGATATAGGTCCGCCGCCGATACCGCCACAGGTATGAAATTTTAGCTTGTAGGTTCCAGACACCTTCATAGGCAAAGGCTAATTCGGAAATATCCTGCGTCCTGCTTTTCTCCTATTTTCTCCTATACTTTTTTGTGCAATACTGAGGTATGACAAATCTTGGTTATTATAACGGAGAATACGGTCCGCTTGAGGAAATGCGGATTCCCATGAACGATAGGGTCTGCTGGTTCGGAGACGGCGTATATGAGGCGACGCCCTGTGTGAATCATATCATTTTCACGCTGGATGAGCATATCGACCGCTTTTTTAAGAGCGCGGCAATGCTGGATATGACTCCGGAGCTTACCAAAACCCAGCTTGCCGAGTTGCTTCGCCGATTGATCCTCAAAGTTGACAGCCCTGATCAGTTTGTGTATTGGCAACTTACACGCGGAACCGCAAGCCGGACGCATACCTTCCCGGAGCATAGCTCCCCAAATCTTTGGGTTATGCTCAGACCTCTGACACTCTCAAACATCTATGAAAAAATAAAACTCATTACCGCAGAGGATACCCGATTCCTGCATTGTAATATCAAAACCCTGAATCTCCTGCCTAACGTGATGGCAAGCGAAAAGGCAAAACAAGCCGGCTCTCAGGAAGCAATATTCCACCGAGGAGAACGCGTAACCGAAGGCTCTCACAGCAACGTGCATATTCTCAAAGACGGCGTTTTCCAAACCGCCCCGGCAGACAATCTCATTCTTCCGGGCATCGCCAGAGCGCATCTCATCGCTCATTGCCGGAAACTGGGCATACCGGTATCGGAAACGCCTTTCACGGTGTCAGAGATGTTCAACGCCGACGAAGTGATGACTTCCAGCGCATCTACCTTCTGCTTATCCGCAAGCCATATCGACGGCATAGCGGTAGGGGGCAAGGCTCCTGTCCTCCTGCGCCGCCTGCAAGATTCGGTTTTGGCTGAATTTCATGAAGCCACCAGCCGAAAGACCGCTCGGGTATAGCTTAGAGTATCTGCCGTCCCGCCTGCGTTCCCAGCGAAACCCGCCTACGTCTGACGCCAAGTAGAAGTGTCTGACACCAAATAGTGTCAGACGCCAAGCGGCGTCGGCGGGGATTTTATTTTTTGAGCAATACTATGAGATATACTTGTATATCGTCATTACATTTATCATAAGTTTAAAGCAAAACCATTAATAACTGCTTTTATATCTATAGATTTAGATTATAGATTTCAAACTATCTATGGCTATTTGCTATAGGAAAGGAGCATTATTATGCAGAAACCCTTATCTCTCGATGAGCTGTACACAAGATACACCTTGGGGGATCTGACCAAGCGGGAATTTGAAGGCTGTATTTTCAAGCATATCCTGACAAATTACCGGCAGTTTTATCTTTCTAAGTGGAACAAGGATCAATGCGCTGATTACCTGGGCGGCTTGTATCCTCGTTTGAGCCTAGCAATCGATGCGTATAAAAACGTGGGTTCTTCCTTTGAACATTATATCAAGTCGAAATTGTATTGGTTCGTCAAGGAAGTCCGATCCCGGTCATCGGATCACCGCGTCGCTGAATACGCCTGCTGGGAGAACCGGGCGGTTGACCAACATTCCCTTCTCTACTATTACGAGTCGGAATATCTGGAAACCCTGTTTCTGGAAAGCGGACTTGCTAAAAAATCTCCGGCTAAAACGATTCCAAATCCCCGGCAGATTCTGATTCTGCTCCTGAAATCCTACTTTTTTGTATCCGACGATTTTGCTTCCCGTATCGCTCCAGACCTTGGACTCACCAAGAAAAAGCTGATCCAGATGCTCGACGCCTTGCGGAAACAGCGGTTCGACCGGGACCAAGAGATACGGCAACTTAAAGACCGCCTGCATAGCCAGTATTACCGGTGCATCAGCTTTGAGCAGAGATTAAAAGCGGTTCCCGAAGGGTCATCTCACCATGAGATCATGAAAGGACGGCTTCAGCGGGCGCGGCAGAGGTACGATTCCATGAAGAAACGATATGCCTCAGTTAATGTGGAAGCTACTAACCGTCAGATAGCCGATGTCTTAGGAATTCCTAAAGGAACCGTTGATTCAAATCTCTATGCGCTAAAACAAAAAATTAAGCGTCATAATGCAACCAGAAGCCATACAACCGAGTCATATACTACATGACGCATATAAAATCAAGACGCGCCCTTCCGGTAGGACTTTCTTTTCAGACTCCGGGCGAAGAAACCGCCAATGCTGTATTACACGGAGCGGGCGTCTTGTTAGCTATTACCGGTATGGTTTTCTTGGTGCTTCGGAACAAGGGATATGTAAACGGCGGTACCGGCGGTCCTTTGGGGGTGTATATCACCTTCACGTCCACCATGATTTCAATGTTTTTGGCTTCCACCTTATACCATGCGATTCGGCACGAAAGGGCAAAGCGGGTATTGCGGATCATAGACCATGCGGGAATCTACCTGTTTATTGCGGGAACTTGTACCCCGGTATGTCTCTTGGGGCTTAGAGGCGCGCTGGGCTGGGTCTGTTTCGGGATAGAATGGGCTTGCGCTATCGCCGGCATAACCTTATATGCGGTTAATTGCAAGGCGCTGAAAAAGATTGAAATAGGGGTCTATCTGATGATGGGCTGGGCTATTGTACTATGCTGGTTCCGTCTGGATATTCCTTTTATAAGTTTTGTTCTGCTTATTGCCGGCGGGCTTGCCTATACCTTGGGAATTTTTTGGTATATTAAACGGTCCCGCCGAGGCACCCATGTGATCTGGCATATTTTTGTTCTTGCCGGAGCCGCAGGACATTGGTGGGCAATTTGGTTTATGAGTTAGACGATATGGATAATGCCTTTAAAGACTTATATGACATAATCGTCCGGCTTAGGGCGCCTGACGGGTGTCCCTGGGATCGGGAGCAGACGCCCCAAACCCTTCGGGGCGGGCTTATTGAGGAAACCTACGAGTGTGTGGAAGCGATAGACGAACAGAATCCGGCTCATATTAAGGAAGAGCTTGGAGACCTTTTTCTTCTAGTAACCATGCTTTCGTATATGCACGAAGAAGCCGGGCTTTTTTCGGTATCTCAGGTACTTAGGGGGATTTCGGAAAAGCTTATCCGCCGGCATCCTCATGTGTTCGGGAACCTCGCGGTTAAGGACAGCGCGGAAGTCCTTGACAACTGGGCGAAGATCAAGGTTGAACAGGAAGGACGCGCGCCGAAAGACTCACTGCTTGATGCGGTGTCCAGATCGCTACCGCCCTTGGACAGGGCTTATAAACTTCAGAAAAAAGCGGCGAAAGCAGGCTTCGACTGGCTTTCCGCGGAGGATGTTATCGCCAAAGTCGCGGAAGAACTGGAAGAAGTTAAGGAAGCGGCCGCTTCTTCCGATCTCGGCGCGGTGGAGAGCGAGTTGGGCGACCTCCTTTTTTCCGCGGTGAATCTCTGCCGGTTTCTGCGTATCGAGCCGTCGGTCGCGCTTCAGAGAACTAACGGTAAATTTACGAGCCGCTTCAAGTATGTTGAAAAAAAGATGCGCGAAACCGATCATGAAATGAAACAGGAAAACCTTACGGTCATGGAACGATTCTGGGAAGAAGCTAAAAGCGTAGCCGGCAACAATCCTGTGGGTTAGGCTTGGGGCGTTATTATCGTTAGAATCTCCTATATTTAAAACTAAAAAATGCCGGATTGGTAAAGTTTTTCTTTATTTTATTAGTGTTACCGCCTATACTATAGACAAGAGAAATCAACCTAAGGAGAAGCTATGGCAAAATTCGGTGAAAAGATGAAGGAATTCCTTGAGCAAAGCGCTCAGACCTCTAAAGAATTGGCTTCTAAAGCCGGCGCCAAGGCGCAAAATCTGGGAGAACAAGGGGTCTTGCTGTTTGATATTAAAAAACTTAAAGGGGAAGTCGAAAAGCAGATAAACCTTTTAGGACAGGAAGCCTATCACGCGTTTATGGTCCAGCAACAGGAGACTGTCAACGCCTATGATTCGGGGACTAAGAAAATACTGGATGAAATCGCTTCCCTGCAACAAACTATCGAAAAAAAAGAAGCCGAGCTTCAAGAAAAAAAAGAAAAGTAGATTCCCCTTGAAACATAACCGCGGCTGTCCGCGGTTGTGTTTTTACCGAACGCGCCGGCTATGATTCTCAATCTCGACAGAGTTCTTCTAATATAGTATGATTAAATCAGATTTTCCTTATGCGGCGTAAGCCTGATTTATGCGGAAACGTATTACGGCAAAGCGGAAAGACGTTTGACCGCTCGGACAGACGGGTAATTTTTTGTAAGGAGGAATGCCGCTTCCTTATGCGTACCGCGTAGGAATTCGGCGGCTGATTCTTCGATGAAATATACGGTAACGCTGGCGGTAATGCTGGCAGTAATGTCTCCAGTCCTTGAGGCTCAGACAAACGCCCTTGTCCGAATCCAAGGGGGAACGTTTATGATGGGCAGTCCAAGTTCAGAAGCTCACAGACAGGATGATGAATATCAGCATCAGGTAACGGTCGGAACGTTTTATATGGGCAAGTATGAGGTGACCCAAAAAGAGTACGCCGCGGTAGCGGGGCAGAATCCCAGTTATTATAAGGGAGAAAATTTGCCGGTAGAGTGCGTAAGCTGGTATGACGCGGTTGAATACTGCAATCTCCGCAGTCAGCAAGAGGGCTTAACCCTTGCCTATACCATCAGGAAAACCGAAAAAGACCCGAATAATACCAGCCCCTATGACAGCGTTAAATGGTTGGTAACATGGGACCCCAATGCCAACGGCTATCGTCTGCCTACGGAAGCGGAATGGGAATACGCCTGCCGGGGCGGATCGGCGGGTCTGTTTTACACGGGAAATTCGCCGGAGTCCGCCGCATGGTATTGGGATAACAGCGCGGAACATTCGCATCCGGTAGGGCAAAAAGAGCCGAATTCCTTCGGCTTATATGATATGCACGGCAACGTCTGGGAATGGTGCTGGGACTGGTACGGCAGTTACGCCTCTGACTCGCCGAGGAACCCGTCGGGACCTTCTTCCGGCTCTAACCGGGTGGAGCGGGGCGGAAGCTGGGGAGATTACAGTTCCGGCTTGCGGTCGGCGAGCCGTCTTGACTTTAATCCATCGAGCCGGAACGGACGCTTAGGGTTTAGGCTTGTCCGATCAAGCCTCTAAGCGGGACGGAAAAACTCTGATCCCGGGCCGCCGGTATACACAGGGCGGAGAATAGTGTATAACTCTTTCATGGAATATCTGAAAGCGGTTTACCGGGGGATTTGTTTTTTCGTTTTAGCATCCGCCCTGAACGCCCAAAAAGCCGCGCCGGAAAATTTCGCCGCGCCGGGAGAGCGGCTCGCGCTTAAAATAGCGGTTATCGGTCCCGGGGATCAGCTTTACTTTTGGTGGGGTCATGTCGCCTTAGTCATCGAGGACGAGCTGACCGGAACCGCCCGGTTTTATGATTACGGACTTTTTTCCTTTGAAAACGAGCATTTTTTTACCAATTTTGCAATGGGACGCCTCTTTTATAGTTGCGGCGCGTCCAAAGCGGAGAGTAATTATAATGCGTATATCAAGACTAACCGGGATATAACCCTTTATACGCTGGATATTGCCCCGGAAAAACGGGAAGAAGTCCGCCGGTTTGCCGAAAAAAACATCCTTCCAGAAAACCGGAATTATTACTACCATCATTTTAGAGATAACTGTTCCACCCGAATCCGGGATATTATCGATCTCGCGGTAGACGGACAGTTCAAACAACGGTTCGGCGAAGCTCCGGGACGTTTTACCTTGCGCCAGCACGTCCGCAGGCACACGTGGTTTTCTCCGTTTATGGACTGGATACTCAATTTTCTGATGGGACAGGATATTGATGTTCCTATTACCATTTGGGAAGAGATGTTTCTGCCTTCGGAAATCGCGCGTAGGATTCAAGATTTCGCCTATCAGGACCCTTCCGGGGCTGAACGCCGGCTGGTTTCCCGTCAGGAAACGCTGAACCGCGCGCGAGGGCGTCCCGTTGTTTTAGACGCGCCTCGCAAACAGTGGCCCAGGGAGCTTTTAGCCGGATGCGTAATAGCCGCGGCGTTGATCCTCTGTATGTCCGGCAGGAAGAAGCATCCGAAACGCCGCCGCATACTCCTCGGCTTGAGCCAGAGCCTATTAGGGCTTTTTTTCGGGATTGCCGGGTCCATGCTTTTCTTTATGACTTTTTTCTCGGATCACGATTATACTTATCACAACAGCAATATTCTCTATATAAACCCGCTTTTGCTGGTAATAGTTCCTTTGGGGTTTATCTCCGCCTTCAGCGGCGTAAAGGCGAAAAGTTTTTTCGCGGATCAATTGCTCCGAGCGTTCTGGACGTATACGCTTTTTGGGTGTATGCTGTCTATGGCAATCAAGCTGTTTCCCGGTTTTTACCAACAGAATCAGGTAACTCAAGCTTTGACGGTTCCTTTTGCCCTGACCTTGAGTTTTATCCCTCGGTGGATAGGGAGAGCTTTGAAAATCGGAGATGCCGGGCTGTCCTAGTCAGCCTGACCGATAGTAAGGAGGCTGTGATGAAAACGATAGTTCATGTTGACAACAGCGGTTTTTTCAGGAAACTGGTGAAAACGTTTCTCTTTAGATACGGTTTTGAGGTTGAGAGTTTCAACCTTGCCAAAGAAGCCCTTGGAGTCATAAGCGGCGGACAGGTCGGCTTGATTCTTACGGGGCTTTCCTTGCCGGACATGGAGGGCGAGGAGTTTATCAGCCGCGTCATGGATTTTCCCTATACCATTCCGATTATCGCCTTTACGTCGAACCAGACTAACAAAACCGATGATGAACTCATCGACTTGGGGATAAAAGGGTGGGTTCTCAAAACCGGAGCATGGCAGAGACATCTTCTGCCTCTGGTGCAGAAACATTATATTGCAAACTAGCCGGTTTTTCTTTGGGGATGCCTAGACTAGAAAGAAAAATTTTACTAGAATAGAAAAAAAGTATTAAGGAGTAACGAAACAGTATGAAAACAATTATCCATGCGGACAACAGCGAGTTTTTCAGGAAACTGGTGAAAACCTTTCTTACTGAACATGGTTATGAGTCAGACAGCCTTGAGCTTGCCAAAGAAGCTCTCGAAATCATAAACGCCGGTCAAGTAGGACTGATCATTACGGGACTGTCCTTTTCGGATATGGAGGGGGCGGATTTTGTTAAACGCATCGCCGGTTCCCCCTACACTGTTCCGATTATCGCGCTTACGGCGAATGAATCCCCTGAAATCGAGCGGGAGCTTTCAGGTCTGGTCAAAGGCTGGGTCCATAAGTCCGGAGCTTGGCAGGAACAAATCCTGCCTATGATAAAGCAGTATTTCAATAGGGAATAAAAATGAATCCGACCCTTGAAAATCTTAAAGATCGAGGTTTTTTTCAGCAATGTAGCGACCCTGAAGGGCTTTCGCGGCTAATGGATGAAGGTCCGGTTACGTTTTATGTGGGATGCGATCCCACCGGTCCGAGCCTGCATATCGGTCACATGGTTCCGTTTTTCGCGTACCGCCACCTCCGGGACGCGGGACAGAAGGGCATCGCGCTTATCGGCGGCGGCACCGCGCGTATCGGCGATCCCTCGGGCAAAACCGAAACGCGCCGGATGGTAAGCTACGAACAGCTCGACGCCAACGCCGAGTCCATTACCGCCCAGCTTAACCGGTTTATCGGCTTCGACGGAGAAACCGCTCGGTGGGCAAACAACAAGGACTGGCTTGCAGACCTCAACTACATAGACTTTCTTCGGGAGATCGGGAGCCATTTCTCGGTAAACAGGATGCTGAGTTTTGAAGCCTACCGGTTGAGGATGGAAACCGGGCTGTCTTTCATCGAGTTTAATTATCAGCTTCTGCAAAGCTACGACTTTCTGGAGCTGTACCGGCGATACGGGTGCCGTCTGCAAATCGGCGGAGACGACCAGTGGGGCAACATTGTGGCAGGGCATGAGCTGATCCGCCGGATCGAGGGCGCGGAGGCGTTCGGCATGACCTTTCCGCTGGTGACTACCGCGGACGGCAAGAAAATGGGCAAAACCGAAAAAGGCGCGCTCTTTTTAGACCCGAACATTACGTCCCCCTATGACTTTTTCCAGTATTGGCGGAACGTGCAGGATACCGACGTCCGCCGGTTCCTCCTGATGTTTACCTTTCTGCCGGTTGGAGAATGTGAAACCCTCACTGCGGCGGGGAAGAATCCTAACGAAGCCAAAGAACGGCTGGCTTGGGAAGTTACCGCGTTAATTCACGGCAAAGAAGAAGCGGACAAGGCTCTTTCCGGCGCGCGGGCCGCTTTCGGCGGGGGCGGCGACAAGTCGGCGATGCCTCAAGCCGCGCTGAAACAGGCGAAGTTTCAGGCGGGATACAACGTAGTAGACCTGTTCGCCGACGCCGGGCTGGTTCCCAGCAAAAGCGAGGGACGCCGGCTCGTTCAGCAGGGGGGCGCGTTTGTTTCCAATCCTGCGGGCGAACTCTCGGCGGTTGCCGACATAGCCTGCCTCATCGGGGCGGATCGGCTTTCCGCCTCCGGCGAACTCATCCTCCGGGCAGGCAAAAAACGGTACTGCCTCGTAACCGCGAAGTAGGCCGATTCAGGACTTGCGCTGTTCCTCTCATTTCTGCTATGGTTTTCAAAGTATGAACGATACGATTAGCAATTTGTTTGATAAGATAAAAAACGCCCGCCATTGCGTCGCCTTGACCGGTGCAGGCGTGAGTACGCTGTCAGGCATCCGGGATTTCCGGGGGAAAAACGGGCTGTATAACGACATGGACGCCGAAAAAATCTTCGATATCGACTATTTCTATGAAGACCCCTCTTTTTATTACAAAGCCGCGGGGTCTTTCATCTATAATATCGAAGAAAAAGAAGCCTCTGTTGTGCATATTGTACTGGCGGAACTGGAAAAAAAAGGTCTTTTAAAAGCTCTGATAACCCAGAATATTGATTTGCTTCATCAAAAGGGCGGAAGCAGACGGGTTATTGAAGTGCATGGTTCTCCGGCAGTCCATTACTGCCTGCGGTGCGCCGGAGTACGGATGGATTTCAAAGAAGCCGCGGCGTTGGTGAAAGCCGGAGACCTCCCGAAGTGTCCCAACTGCGGCAAGGTCTTAAAACCGGCGATTACCTTTTTCGGCGAAAGCCTCCCCTTTGAGGCTATGAGAGACGCGGAAACCGAAGCTCAAAAAGCAGACCTCATGCTCGTACTGGGAACCAGTCTGACCGTATATCCTGCCGCGGGACTGCCCCAAACGACCCTCCGGCGAGGCGGCGAAATCGTAATCGTCAACAACATGGAAACGCCCTTAGACAGCCGCGCGGCTATGCGCTTTGAGGATTTAGGAGAAGTGTTTGAGGGACTGCGGAAACTGCTCAACTGATGCTTACCGAGAGGAAGCCGTTTTGCAGGATTCCTCTCGGCGGCTTATTTTATGACCCCTTTTTCCCGGTAATATTTTAAAGCCCCGGGGTGAAACGGAATCGGTATGCCCAATATCGCCGCCTCAAGACCGAGTTCCGTTCCTTTAGGGTGGGCTGACGCGAGTTCGTCTTTGCTCTCGAATAACGCCTTCGTTACTTTGTAGACGTCGTCGGACTGGATGGCGTTGTTCGCCACTAAGGTTGCCCGGACCGCGACGGTGTGAATATCTTCGTTTATTCCGGGATAGGTTCCTGCGGGAACGGTATTTTCAGTATAATACGGATATTCTGAGATTAACCATTTGACCCGGGCCGCGCCGATGGAAAGAAGCCTGACCGCGGCGGACGCCGCAAGATCGGAGACCGCAGGCGTCGGCGCGCCGGCGGTGCAGAAGAATCCGTCGATTTCGCCGGCGGCTAAGGCTTTAGCGGAGTCGCCGAAACTCAACTGTTCCTGCTTAATGTCCGCAAAAGACATACCGTAGGCTTCTAAAATCTGAGCGGCGTTGAGGGATGTGCCGCTTCCTCCTTCGCCGACGGATATACGCTTTCCCTTGAGGTCGGGAATATCGGCGATGCCTTCGGTTACGACGATATGGCACACTTCAGGGTAAAGCCCGGCAACCGCGGAAAAGTCCTTTTGCGCTCCTTCTGAGGCAAAAACATTTGCGCCGTTGTAGGCGTAGGTCATTACGTCATTTTGGACAAAGGCGAAGTCCGCGCTTCCTGACTGGACAAGCGCGACGTTTGCCACCGCGGCCGCGGTAGGCTGAACCGTAACCTGCAAGCCTAAGCGTTTTTGGAAAACCTGTCCCAATGCCAAGCCGTAGGCGTAATAGGTTCCGGTTATGCCGCCGGTTGCCAGCTTCATAGCGGTAAGGGGCGGGGCTTTTTTTTCGCACCCGATAAGACCGAGGCTTGCCGTCAGGACAAGGGCGATGCCGATTTTTATCATACATACTCCTTTCGATATGTTTTAGTATAATTTACTTTACAGGGTATTAGGCGTATTGTATAGTGAATATTATAGCTATAAACGGAGGTATCTCGTGGAAACGGTCTTTGTAAACGGAATCCTGCAAGTCAAGTTTGATATTTTTCAAGCCGTAGCGTTAGGGGCGATCATGTATTATGCGGGCGTATGGATTCGCTCGAAAGTTCCGGTTTTACTGCGTCTGTCGATTCCCGCGCCGGTGGTCGGGGGGTTGCCGGTGGCGGTTATCGCCGCGATTCTGCGGGGAAACGGCATAGCGCAGTTTGTTTTTGACGGCACCCTTCAATCGGTTTTTATGACCTGTTTCTTCTGCACCGTCGGGATGAACGCGAGTTACAAGCTGGTTCTCAAAGGCGGGCTGATGGTGCTTGGTTTTTGGGGCGTCGCCGCGGCGGTTTCGGTTCTGCAAAACGCCGCGGGCATCCCGATAGCTCTGGGCTTCGGGCTGAACCCGTTGATGGGGATTATCGGCGGCTCTATCCCGATGATCGGCGGTCTCGGCACTGCCGGGGCTTTCGGCGCGCTGTTTCAGGACGACTACGGGCTGGACGGCGCGTTGAGCGCGGCTATCGCCTGCGCTACCTTCGGAATGGTCGCCGGTTCCTTAGTGGGCGGACCTTTGGGCGAGTGGATTATCAAGTTTCACAAGATTAAAACCCCGAATGCCATAAAACAAATCGGGCTTATTGATACCGAAAAAGAACAGCGGGCGGTACTGGAAGAAGTCGGGGAAATCGCGCAGAAAGCTGAATCCAAGATAAAAGACGACGAAGAAGACAAAATATCAGGACCCCACTTGATGAAGAATCTGGCTTGGGTGCTGATAGCAACCGGCGTCGGCTCGGCGGTGAGCTACTACCTGAAGAAAGCCGGTTTCACCCTGCCGCCGTATCTCGGGGCGATGCTTGCGGCGATTATCTTCCGCAACATCGGCGATAAAACCGGCAAATACACGATAGATTCAAAAGCCGTCGGCATGATCGGCGATATAACCTTAGCGTTGTTTATCACTATGGCGATTAATTCGCTTCAGCTCTATCAGTTGATAAACCTCGCGGTTCCGCTTTTTATTATGATGCTCATACAGATTATTTTAATTTTAGGGATCGCCTACTTTCTGGTATTCCGGCTTTTCGGGAGCAATTACGACTCGGCGGTCATGGCGAGCGGCATTTGCGGATTCGGGCTTGGAGCCACGCCGAACGCGCTGGTTTGTATGCAGGCGATTACCACGAAGCACGGCTATTCGGAACGGGCGTTTTTCGTGGTGCCGATAGTCGGCTCTTTCCTAGCGGACTTATCCAACGCCGCGGTAATCGCGTTTATGAGCGGTCTTTTCACCAAATAGTCTCCGCCGGGTAAACAAGCGGCGCGAGCCGCTTACCCGCGGGGGTATCGCGCGGGGCTACCGCGGCGGAAAATAAGCCGCTTTGCAAGGCTTCCGCTTGCCGGGGCTTTGATGTCTGACACCGCGGCAGGGCTTGGTGTCAGACACTCGCCGGAAACTTAGTGTCTGACACCTGCTCGGCAGGCTTGGTGTCTGACACTGCTGTAGGCTTGGTACCAGATGCCGCTCGATGGGGTTAAGTGTCAGACACTCACTGGAAGACTTTGATGTCTGACACCGCGGGAAGGACTTAGTGTCTGGCACCACGGCAGGGCTTGGTGTCTGACACTCGCCGGAAACTTAATGTCTGACACCGCGGCAGGCTTGGTGTCTGACGCCGCTCGATGGGGTTAAGTGCCAGACACCCGCTGGAAGGCTTTGGCGTCAGACATCGCTCGATGGGCGAGTGTCTGACACCGCCGCTGGGCGGGCTTGGTGTCAGATGCTTTTTGCAAGCCTTCTCCGCCGGGGCGTTTGGCGCAAAGAAAGCCCCGCCCGATTTTGGGCGGGGCTTTGTCGTCAGGCGTTTCCCGCGGGACGTACCCGCGGAGCCGGCGCAAGCCGGTAAGCGGCGGCGCGGGGCGTCAGACGCGATGTCAGACGCCGCAACGCGCCGGCAACGCCGCTACTGGGTTTCGATGGTGTAGGTACTCCAGTCGGGATCAGCCTCATAAAGCGTTTTTGCGGTGGCGTCGGGGACTTTGATTACCGTACCGCTTGGGAAAGCGTTAGAACCTAAACTAAACGGAGTTAGCTTGTTGGATATTACCCTTGTTAGGCTAGAACTATTGAAGGCATGATTTTCTATACGGGTGATTGATGCCGGAAGCGTTATTTCCGTCAAGCCAGAGTTCTGGAAGGCGTTACTTTCTATATTTAAGATGTCTGGAAACGTTATCGCAGTCAAGTTAGTACAGCCGTTGAAGGCGGAACTTTTTATAGTGGTAATCCCTGATGGAAGCGTTACCCCCGTCAAGGTAACACAGCCCTCGAAGGCGTTAGCAGGGATGATACCTGAGCCGAAAGCCCGGGAGAGGTCGATAGACACATACCTCCCGTTCAGGTTAGCGTCGGTTACTCTCAGCGCAGAGAGGGTTCCGGTAAACACAACTTCGTAGGGCGTCGTTGCAGTATTTTGCGTCGGAGCTGACTGTGACAGCCAAGTCTGAAGCGCGGAGCCGCTTTCAAAGCTCATCTTAACCGGACCGATCAATATGCTGGATGTACCGGGGTTATTCCCTGTCCGTTGTACCATTACGGAAATCCATTTGCCTATGTCGGCAGGAAGGAGCGTATAGTCTGAGCCGGTTGCGTCGCCGCCGGTTGCGTTCGGGATAACCGTACCCGTCGTATCACTTGGGCTACTGTGCCTGCGCCACTCGTACGTCAAAACTCCTGTCGGGTTTTCGTCTTGTACGCCGGTGGGGTGGGCCCATGTCGCGGTGAGGGTATCGTGTACCGCCGGGAGAGTAAGGCTCCCCCCCGGCGCGTTGGAAGTAATGTTCACCGTGCCGCCTAAAGGCTCGCCCACAAAGTCATTCGGGTCAAAGGCGGTTCCCCAATTGGTGGTCATATTCTTGTAGATATGCACCACCTCGGTCTTGCCCGCTTTTTCGTTGAGGGAATTCCTAAGGTTTATGGTCGCCAGATAAAACCCGGCAGGGACGTTTTCCTTTGTTCCAGTAAGAGGTGAGACTCCGAAATTCACATCATTCGCGGTCAGAATATTGTCCTCCTCTCTAGTATTAGACTCGCCAGAAATAGGATCGAGGGTATAGGTCAGAGGTCTCAGCTCAAATGTAGATTTACCTGCCATTAGCGTTATTCCGGGATACTCAATATTATACGCGAAGGTTCCTTCTCCGGTCGTCGTTCCGGTGAGGTCTACCGTTACCGGTATAAACTCGCCCTGCGTTACCGTAAAAGACGTCGATGCACTTATAGCCGCATAGTCGCCCTCGTTGTCATCATTGTTGACGTAGGCTTTTACGACTACCGACCTCGGTCCGGTTTTCAGCGTGAATACGGTCTTATCGTGAGATGTGGTCTCAGGCGCCTCCGCGGCGGGGGTAAACTCGTATTTATACTTACGAAAAGTCTTAGCCGGTAAGACCGTTCTCTCTGGTCCGCTTGCGAAGCTGATGCTGACCGTTCCGTAGCCCGCCTCAGCGGAAGGCTCCGCGGGCATGGCGCAGGATAACATTATGCAGGAAAGCGTTACCGCTCCCAAAATGCCGAATTTTTCTAAGCGTTTCTTCATGTGCCGCTCCTTATTGTATCCTAATGCTGGTTTCAGCGTAGTAATACTGATCGTTTTTTCGTACCCGCAAGCCGACAGTATACCGCTTGCCGGTCTCTCTACTCGCGCCGTCGAAGGTGTAAGTACCATCGCCTAGAGAATCGTCTGGAAAATCGTCGGGGTCATCGGGGTCATTTTTAACGCCGTTGACGTACCATGTGTGGTCGGAATAGTCGATACCTTGCGGGGCGATGGTTAGCCTGTTGCCGCCCAGGGTGAATTCAGACACGCTGAGGCGCAATGTTCCCTCATTCACCCAGTAGTACACTATCGCGCTATCGCCGGAGGGCACCCACTTGGCGTAGAGTGATATGGACTCGTGCCACTTTTCCGGACTAGTCCCCGGCGTAATAGTGTCCAGTACCGCGTTTCCGATAAAGGTGGGTTCATTGCAGTTGGCTTCCTTAAACCAGCCTTTGAAGAGGTAGTCTTTTCGCTCAGGCTTAGGCAGTGTAATAGGACTGCTCGTGACGTTGTACGTTTTATCGGGTATTGCGGTTGCGCCGTTCTCTTCATAGGTGATGGTATACGTTATCGGCGTCCATTTGGCGTACAAAAAAAGAGTATTGCTCTCCTCTTTAGGATTCTGTTGGGCAATAATCTTGTCAAGAGTTACTTTATCAGAAGTAAAGTTCCATTTGGTCTCATTCGTTTGTTCAGCGCGCTCTTTTTTCCTAAACCAGCCGTCAAAGGTATAATATTTTAGTTCACCGATATAATTAGAAGGATAGGCGGTAGGATCACTAGGAAAGGTAGGATTAGGATCATCCGGCAAGGTAGGATTAGGATCATCCGGCTTGGAAACAAGGTTGCCAAGGGGTACCGTCTGATCAAACTTATACACTGTGCTTGAGTTGATGGGATAGTTGATTACAAACTTAACGGTCGGACCTTTAATGGAAACCGTAACTATCGCCACGCCGTGCTTATCTGGGTCTTGGTCGCTTGTCGCTATTACCGTCAAGGTCTGCGCTGTTTCGCCCGAATCCACCTTGAGCAGTCCATACACGGTGCCATCATTAGAATCTACCTCCCTCCTGATGGCGGTGTTTGCTCCATTTTGCCCCGCAACAGACCATGTTACTTCTTGACTAGGGTTGTTCAGACCTTCAACTTTTGCAAAAAATTTCAGAGTCCAGCCGCCAGTTTCAAGGTCTTTAACTTGGAAGTCTGATGTTACGGTCACGCCGTTCACGATAGTCTCATCAGAAACCGTAACGATGACAGTATCGAAATTTTCCGGGTCTGTTACGCTTGTTGCCTTTACCGTCAAGGTCTCCGCCGTTTCATGCGGCGCCACTGTGAGCAGTCCTCCGGTGCGGTGGATGCTGGTTCCATCCACCCCGTTCTCTCTCCCCACTCCGCCGATAACTTCCCACTCTACGTTGGACGGAACAGCCGTAAACTGCTTTGTATTGCCCGGAGCTTTCCGAGCTACCGTAACGGCGGTTTTGGGGTCTATGGTTACACGCGTGAAGGTAACGCCGACGTGTGCGCTTCCGTTTCGATTGCGGTCAGCCACGCTTGTGGCCTTTACCGTAATAAACTCGTTGGTTTCAGCCGCCGCCACCGTGAGGAGTCCGCCCTCGATGATAGTTCCCGGCTTTGTCCCGAGTGTGTCAATCGACCACTCTACTTCCTGATCAGGATCGTTCGTCCCGATAACGGTTGCGGAGAATCGCAGACTCCCGCCTTTGGGAACGCTCCCTGCCCCGCCCGCCGCCGTTACGATCACGGCATTAACGGTAGGCGTTGAATCGTCGCCAGATTCGGGAGGACACCCGGTTAAAATATATGCCAGAGCCACAAGGACTGCAAGCAAGCCGATGGCAGGTCTCCCCGCCTTTTTCGTAATGATAGTCATATCATTACCTCCTTACTATAATTTCACGAGAGACAAGTTTCTCGCCCCTCAGAACAAATACCTTATAAACAAACCCGCCGAACAGGTGTCAAGCCTGCGGTGTCTGACACCAAGCCCATCGAGCGATGTCTGACACCAAAGCCCGGCGAGTGTGTCTGACACCAAGTCCCGCCGAGCAGGTGTCTGGCACCAAGTCCTGCCCGCGGCGTCTGACACTAAGTCCTTCCAGCGGGTGTCTGGCACCAAGCCCTTCCATCGAGCGATGTCTGGCACCAAGCCCCGCCGAGCGGTGTCTGGCACCAAGTCTGCCGAGCAGGTGTCTGACACTAAGCCCCGCCAGCGAGTGTCTGACACCAAGCCCGCCCGCGGCGTCTGACACCAAGTCCCGCCGAGCAGGTGTCTGGCACCAAGCCCCGTCCGCGGCGTCTGGCACCAAAGCCCGGCGAGTGTATCTGGCACCAAAGCCAGCCCGCGGCGTCTGACACTAAAGCCCGGCGAGTGTGTCTGACACCAAGTCCCGCCGAGCACGTGTCTGGCGCCAAGACCTGCCCGCGGCGGCTGACACCAAGTCC
>JAIRPH010000043.1 GCA_031257135.1 Spirochaetaceae bacterium | reverse complement strand
TTTCCCGATAATTTTAATAAAGGTTCCCACGCCCCCGGAAAGAGTATCGGGAATTACAAAGACGCTGTTGCTCTCCTGATACTCATTCCCCAGCGCATGACCGCTTTCAGACGCCCAATTCAGCTCCCCCAGTACATAAATCGTTCCCATCGTATTAGAACCCGCCCGCACCGCATAAACCGCTTTCGCAAGCGTTTTAAAAGGCGCAGTTTCACTCTCGCCGCCGTTGCTGTCATCGCCGTTTCTATGCACATAAAAAACGCCGTTCCCGCCATGCCGTACCAAAACCGCACCGCCGTAAGGACGATCAAGCCCGCCGGTAACACACCGCCGTATGCCCCACGGACTGCTCATGCTGTCAGAGTCTCCGAACGCATAATAGGTCAACTCGTAATAACAGCGATAGTCCGCATCCGGCGCAAGATCAGCCAGTCTTATATCCGGGATAGTCAGCTCAAGAGTTCCCGCAACATCGTCGGAAGTTAAGGCGGCAACTTGCGGAAATATATGAGGATGCCCGTAGGGATCAGGCGAAGGGATAACATAAGCCGCCGAACCGGCGATCAGCGGCTTCGACGGATTCCGCGCCGCAAGCAGAGCTTTTATTCCCGATACTTTCGGCTTATATATGAAAAATCCCTGCTCTTCATAAAACCGGTCGCTGGTTTTATGGAGGGTCATAGGTACGGCGATGGTATTGGTTCCAGAACTGACGAGACAGCCTGCGCCGCCGTTGTCTTCGTAGCCGCTTGCCAGCAGGACTTTGACGCCGTTTGCGGCTTGTCCGTTTGCCGGGGTTCCTGCGAGGACTAGGACATCGTAGCGTTTTCCTGCGGGTACCGAAACGATTAGGTAGGAATCGCCTGCAAAGGCTGACCCGGCGTAATACTGCTCTGTTCCATGCTCTCGGAGGATAGCCTCGTAGTAATCCGCGTCGTCCTGATTCGGCTCGTCCATTGGCAGGGCGTACCGCGTATTCACGGCGAGGGGTATGCGGACGCTGACCATGCCGGTTTCGGCGATCCGGTCTTCTGCGTTGAAGGTATAATCCGCGTTACAGCCTGCAAGGACACATAATGCCGCCAGGAAGACGCTTTTTTTAGCAATGACATGAGTTTTTTGCATGGGAAACCTCCGATTTCAGCTAAAGATAAACCGCAAGCTCTCTGCGAAACCGCAGATATTTCATATTACACCGCCTTCTGCCTAAATACAAGGATTTTTGAAACGCCGGACTGGAACAAGCCCCGCGGGTCTGACGCTGGTCAGCCGAGAGCGGGCTTGTATATTCAGCGTTATAAGGTACGTTCTGATCCAGAATGGAATCGAACCATCGACCTACCGCTTAGGAGGCGGTCGCTCTATCCACTGAGCTACTGGACCGTATATAAGAATAATAGCATAGGATAAACAGCAAGTCAACAGACCGAATTGCGCCAAGTAAAAATATAGGGAAATACTGTCTTCAGACTGGACTGGATGAACAACGGAAAGAAATCACAATCGGCTAAACGCAATATCCCCGCGCTGGTTTAGCGGGTCATTGACATAGCGCGAGGCGCGAACTCGGGTTTAGCCCTTTTTAAGAGCAACTGAGCGTATTCGATAATCATACTTTTAGCTGAAAAAATATATATAATGGCGATTTATCCATCTCATAGTATTTAGGGATAATCAAGGAAAATCGTTTTTAGTATCTTTTCTTTTTGTTCTATAATGAGATAGTATATGCTATGTCATATTTAAATAAGCCCGCCTGGATTCGAGCGAAAGTCCCGGCAGGCGAGACCTGGAAGCGCGTAGCGGAAACGCTCGAAAGATACCGCCTTCATACGGTATGCGACGAAGCGCGCTGTCCCAATAAAGGAGTGTGCTGGGGCGCAGGGACCGCGACGTTTATGATTCTCGGCGACCTCTGTACCAGAGCCTGCCGGTTCTGCGCGGTGTCCGCCGCCCGGCAGGGGCGGGAAGTCCGCGCAGGCGAGGGAAAGGCAATCGCTCAGGCGGCTTTGGAGTTGGGGCTTACCTATCTGATACTGACCTCGGTAGATAGGGACGATCTTCCCGACCGGGGAGCCGGACATTTTACGGACTGCGTTGCCGGCATAAAACAAGTCCTTCCGGATATTCCCGTAGAGGTTCTCATACCGGACTATACTCAACGGGAGATCGCTTCTATTGCGGCGGTTATGCCTGCGGCGGTCGCTCATAACGTAGAAACCGTCAGGTCTCTGCAATGGATTCGGGATACCCGGGCGTCTTTTGATAAAAGTATCGCTACGCTCAGGGCGGCAAAGAATCTGGGCGTCGCCGTAACGAAATCAAGCCTTCTTTTGGGACTTGGGGAGAAAGAGCCGGAAGTACTGTCCGCTATGGACGAGCTGAGAGAAGCCGGCGTAGATATTCTCGTGATAGGTCAGTATTTACAGCCTTCTCCAAAACAGATTCCGGTAACGGAATATCTGCGTCCTGAGCAATTCGACCGTTATGCTGAAGCCGGACTGAGTCGGGGCTTTGGGGCGGTAATTGCCGCGCCTCTTGCCCGGACTAGCTATCAGGCGTCCGACGCTTTTGACAGCGTTAAACGCGGACGGAAAGCCGATGCGGATTGAAGGCGCGGGAAAGCCTGAAGGGTGCAAACTGATACGGATTCAGGCGGATATTGAGAGAGGGCTTATCAAGACTATCAGAATCAAGGGCGATTTTTTTGCCGCGCCGGAAGAGGCTTTTGAGCGCGCCGAGTCTCGGCTTATTGATATACCGCCGGACGCGCTTGCCGATACCTTTGACCGGCTGATTCAGAATAGCGGCGTCGAAGTCTTCGGCATTTCGGGAGCGGGACTAGCGTCGGTGTTGTTCGGATCGATGCCGCCGGAGGAAATCCCGTGACGTACCCGTTCCGCTTGCTTAAAACCGGCTTTCATACCGGCTTTTACAATATGGGGCTTGATGAAGCATTGCTGGAAACGGTAGCGCAGGAAGCGTCTCTCCCCGCGCTGAGGCTTTACGGGTGGAAACCGGAAACCGTGTCGATAGGCTACTTTCAGAGCCTCGATGATGAGGTAGACGTAGAAGCCTGCCGCCGCCGGGGAGCGGACATTGTCCGCCGCGTATCCGGAGGGGGCGCGGTTTTTCATCATGCGGAACTCACCTACAGCATCATCATGCCTATTACTCATCCCCTTGCGGGACGCAATATACGGGAATCTTACGGGATTCTTTGTTCAGGAATTATCCGGGGACTTGGCTTGTTAGGGATTGCCGCGCGTTTTGCGCCGGTTAATGACATTCTTGCGGAGGCTTCGTCGCAAAAAGTTTCCGGCAACGCTCAAACCCGCAGAATGGGCTGTGTTTTACAGCACGGCACGATTCTGTTAGACCTCGACGCAGACCTCATGTTTGAACTGCTCAAAGTTCCTCTGGTTAAAATACAGGATAAAGCCGCGCTGATTCGGGACGTAAAAGAAAGAGTAACGAGTCTCAAGGCGATTTTGGGACGGACGGTTTCCTACGAAGAAGCGGAATCCGCCGTTGCCGAAGGGTTCAGACAAGCGTTATCTCTGCGTTTCCCGGCGCATCCTGAAGCCCCGTCCGAGACGGAAGAGAGGCGGGCCCAAGACTTGGGGGTCAGCAAGTTCGCTTCCTCGGAATGGCTTTACAAGCGGTAGTTTATGCAGATAAGTATAATAAAAAGGCTGACATTTTTTCAGCATAATTTAAATTTTTACAAGTAAGGCGTAAAAAAAATGGAAAACCAAAAAAAGACTTCATTCGCGGCGATGTTCTGCGCTGTGTGCTTAGGGATTATCGGCTTGGCGGTAATAATACTGTCTCTTATCTTTTTCGTCAATCTTCGGAGCATCGCATACCGACAGGCAAAGGCGAACACTAACGAAACAATGCTCCGTCTCCAAAAAGAGGTGTTCTCCATGCTGAACGAACACGGCGGACTTCTGAAAAATACCGCCGCGTCAGTGACGTCCATCCTCGCCTTGAGCGATGAACTGCCGAAAACCGAAATGGAAGACTTCCTCATACAAACCATGAAAACCCTGTCGGACGTCTCGTACCTCTACTATACAAGCAACATAAAATGGAACCTCCCCGGCGGCTGTTTCGTAATCAACGACCGCTGGATACCGGACAGCGATTATGACCAAACCCAGCGGTCTTGGTTCGTAAACGCAAAAAATGCCGGAGAACAAATCGCCTACGCGGAACCCTACATCGAAGGCTCGACAGGGAATCTCACTATCGCCCTATCAATGACCGTCTTTGATCGTAACGGAAAAGATATAGGCGTCGTCGCCGAAGAAATTACCGTTGATTCCTTCGCCGCAATCCTCAACAGCGTACAGGGAACCACGCAGAAAGTCTATCTGCTGGATCGGAACGGTACGTTCATCATCCATCCCGATAAAGACGCGGTAATGAAGAAAAACTTTTTCACCGAATACGGACTGGAACGCTACCGCAACCCGGTATTGTCCGCCAAAGAAACCTTCTCAGGAGATGATAAAGACGTCTTCATTCAGTCGGCGGTCATTCCCGGCGCGGACTGGATTTTAGCGTCAGTGATTCCGGCTGACGCCGTATTCGCTGAACTCAACGGCATCCTGATACGCTTGATCATTATCAGCGCAGGACTTCTAGCGATGACCGCGGCCATTGCGGTAGGTTTCACCCATACGATGCTCACCCTTCCCATGCGGGACGTTGAACGCATCGCTGAAGCCATCGCCAACAAAGACTTTTCGGTATCAGTGGACAAGTTCAGAAGCGATGATATCGGCAGTATGCAGAGAGCCTTACTCAAAATCAGAGACAGTCTCCGTACGTCCTTAGGCGAACTCCAGATAAACCTTGCGCGCATGACTGAAAATAGCGGACGGCTCAACACGATTATCGCTGAATCAGCGGAATCTCTGCAAATTATCCGAAACGATATAAAAACTATGCAAGTCAAAGCCGGCGCGCAAATGGACTCGGTTCAGCATACTTCGGTTTCATTGCAGGAAATAACTGACCACATCAACGCCCTCGATCAGGCGGTGCAGTCTCAAGCGGCTCACATCATCCAATCGTCCGCGGCTATCGAAGAGATGGTGGCGAACATCAATTCTATCCGCTCGGTAATTACCGGAGCAAGCAAAACTACCGATACCCTCAGCAAGTCCGCATCCGCAGGACATACGATGCTCGCCAAACTCGCAGAAGAACTGAGCCGGATAGAAGAACAGTCTATGACCCTGCAAAACGCGAATAAAACTATTTCGGACATCGCGGGACAGACCAATATTCTCGCCATGAACGCGGCAATCGAGGCGGCTCACGCGGGAGAATCGGGAAGAGGCTTCGCAGTCGTCGCCGGGGAAATCAGAAAACTCGCGGAACTTTCTTCCAAAGAATCAGCCTCGATTTCTACGGAAATCAAAAAAATGGAGCTGGCAATAGAACAGATAAACCGAGTCTCCCACGAAACCGTAGACGCAATGGACGTCATCTTCGGTGAAATACAAACTATGGATTTTTCTTTCACCGAGATAAAACACGCAATAGAACAGCAGTCTATAGGAGGTTCGGAAATCCTTACGGCTCTGACAGGTATTCAGGACGTAACCGCCCAAGTCCGAGACGGAAGCGGAGCGATTCATCAGCGCAGTAAAACTATCCGACAGGATATGGAAAAACTCCGGGAGCTGTCTCTGGGCGTCACCGAGAGCATCCGGGAAATGGGAACCGCCAGCGGCAGTATCACCAGTTTCCTCGAAAACGCCAGAGAAATCGCCGATACCGAAGCGGCTCAAGCAAAAAGCCTCTGACATCGAAGGAAAAGATGACTGACACCAAAGCAGATTTCATACCCATGCCATATAGTGGATATGAGAGCATTACGCATACTTACGGAAGGGGCGACGTATCACGTTACCTCAAAAATCGACCATGACGATCCGGCTTTGCGGGAGCCGGCGTTTAAACAGGGCTTTCTGGACTTCGTGGCTAAGGCGAAAAAACGGTTTTCCTTCAAATTATGGAACTTTACCGTCATGGATAATCACATTCATTTTCTCATTAAGCCCGGACCCGGGGTGTCTTTATCGAAAATCATGCAGTGGATTAAGTGTAATTTCGCTAAATGGTGGAATAAGAAGCATGAAACTAAGGGACATTTGTGGGGCGAGCG
>JAIRPH010000025.1 GCA_031257135.1 Spirochaetaceae bacterium | reverse complement strand
AGCGGTTTTTCCGAGGCTTGAAAAAAGCCGCCGGGCGGTTTAGAAAAAAACCGCCGAGGCGCAGGGAAAAACCGCCGAGGCGCAGGAAAGAACCGCCGAGTCATTCAGCGGTTTTTCCGAGGCTTAGAAAAAAGCCGCTGGGCGGCTCGCAAGAACCGCTCAGGTTTGAGGAAAAACCGCTGAGTCATTCAGCGGTTTTTCCGAGGTTTAGAAAAAAACCGCTGGGCGGTTTAGAAAAAAACCGTAAAAGCCGCCGGGCGGACTTGAAAGAAGCCCGAGGGACTGCTATTTTATTCAAAGAAACTAGGGAGACATTAATGAAACATACCTTGAGCCAATTAAAACTCTGCTACATCGGGGGAGGCTCCCGGAATTGGGCATGGGTTTTTATCAAAGATTTAGCCTTTGAAACCGAGATAGGCGGAACCATCTATCTCTATGACATCGACCGCGCCGGAGCGGAGGCGAATGAAGCCCTCGGAAACCGGGTCATGGCGGAGCATAATCCGGGGCAATGGACCTTTAAGGCGGAGCCGTCCTTAGAGCGCGCGCTTCAAGACGCTGATTTCGTCTTTATTTCTATTCTGCCCAAAGATTTTACGCACATGGCGGTCGATGTTCACGCGCCGGAAAAGTACGGCATCTACCAGTCCGTAGGAGACACCGTCGGCGCGGGCGGGCTTAACCGGGCGTTGCGGACCGTGCCGATGTACGAAGAAATCGCCGCGGCGATTAAGCGGTGGTCCCCGGACGCATGGGTACTGAACTACACGAATCCAATGTCGGTATGCACCCGCACGCTCTACCGAGTGTTCCCTGAAATTAAGGCGTTCGGGTGTTGCCATGAGGTGTTCGGCGCCCAGAAACTTTTGCGTAAAATAATTGTCCGAGCCGGACTTGCACAAGAAAACGAAATCAAACGGGAAGACCTTTCAACCCGGGTCGTAGGCATCAACCATTTCACATGGATAGACCGAGCCTCTTGGGGCAATCGGGATTTGTTCCCCCTCTACGCTTCGTTTGCCGAGGAATTCGCGGAAACCGGCTTTGCCGAAGGAGGCGACGAGAATTGGTTCAACACCTATTTCACCTGCGGCGAGCGGGTTAAAATCGACCTGTTTAGACGCTACGGATTAATCGCCGCGGCTGGGGATCGGCATCTGGCGGAGTTCTGTCCGCCTTCGTGGTATCTCAAAACTCCGGAGACCGCGAAGGCGTGGCAGTTTTCGCTGACGCCGGTATCTTGGCGCATTGCCCAGCGGGAAGAGCTGAAACAGAAAAGCGCGGCTTACCGGCAGGGCGCGGAGAAACTGGTCCCCGAAAATTCCGGCGAAGAGGGCATCCGTCAAATAAAGGCTCTTCTGGGGCTTGGCAATCTGGTGACCAACGTGAATCTGCCGAATCGGGGTCAGATGCCCGGTTTCCCGCCGTCTGCGGTGGTGGAAACGAACGCCTTATTTACGCTGGACAGGGTAGAGCCGATTATCACCGAAGGGATGCCGCCGGTACTGCGGTCTCTGGTAGTACAGCATATCGAGAATCAGGAGGGAATCGTGGAAGCCGCGCTAAACCGGAACCTCGAAGAAGCCTTCAAGGTGTTCCTAAACGATCCCCAAATCCGCCAGCTTTCTTGGGAAGATGCCCGGTCGCTTTTCGCCGAAATGACCAGCCTGACTCTGGGCGGAGAAACTCCGGCTTATCAGCAACCTCCTAGCCCTCGAAGATCGTCCGGGCTATAGGCATCCGCCGCCCCATGCCGAATGCCCGCTTCGATACCTTGAGTACCGGCGGGCATTGCCGGCGTTTGAATTCCGCTCGGGCTACGGTCTTGACGATACGCGCTACCAGCTCCGCGTCCCAGCCGCGGGCGGTAATTTCGTCCTTAGAGAGATTGTCAAACAGGTATACCTTGAGAATCTGATCCAGCGTCTCGTACGGCGGAAGACTGTCCTGATCGGTCTGATCCGGACGCAACTCCGCGGACGGGGGCTTCCTGAGAATCGCCTCGGGGATGATAGGCTTTCCTTCGGACTCGAGGGCTTTCTCATTGATCCGCCGGCATAGCGCGAATACCTCGGTTTTGAACAGATCGCCGATGGGTCCCAATGCGCCGTTAGTATCGCCGTAGAGAGTGCAGTATCCCATAGCGAGTTCGCTTTTGTTCCCGGTAGTCAGGAGCATGGAATTGAACTTGTTGGAAAAAGCCATAAGCAAGGTTCCCCGGATTCGGGACTGCAAGTTTTCTTCCGCAATATCGAAGGGGCGGTTCTCGAACACTTCGTCCAGAGCCGTCAGAAAACTCGTAAACACCGGCTCGATAGGCAGAGTCGCATACCGGCACCCCAGATTTCCCGCCAGCTCCGCGGCGTCGTCCTTCGAGCCTTGCGAGGAAAACCGAGAGGGCATACTGAAACAAACGATGTTCTCTTTCCCTACCGCCCGGACGCCTAAATAAGCTACCAGCGCGGAATCAATGCCCCCGGAAAGTCCCAAATGAGCCCGGGTAAATCCGCATTTCCGCATATACTCCCGAACTCCCATGATTAAGGCGTCTTCCAGCACATCAAGCTCTTCTCTGGAGAGTCCTACGTTGAAAGGGTCTGTACGGTCTATCTTCGCTGAAACTCCGGCGGAAGGCTCCGCGGTATCCCAAGAGACCAAGTCTTCCGCAAAGGCTTTGGCGTCAGCTTGAATCGCGCCGTTTTTAGCCATGACAAACGAGCGTCCGTCGAAGATGATCGAATCGTTCGCGCCTACCGCGTTGACATATACCACCGGGATATTTCCCCGCAGGCTGATCTGTTTCGCCAAGCCTCGGCGGATGTTCAGCTTTTCCGTGACGTACGGCGACGCGGACGGCGCGCAGAGCAGGCTTATCCCCCGGTCCAAGAGCCTGCCTACCGGGTCTTTTTCGTAATGCGTACCGGGAATCAGGGTTTCCCGCCATACGTCTTCGCAGATCGCCACGCCGACGCGCTCTCCTTTCCACTGGAAAACGTTCCATTCATGCGCGCTTTCAAAGTTTCGGGCTTCGTCGAATACGTCATAGGTAGGCAGGAGGGTTTTATTCTGCTCAAAAGCCAGCGCGCCGTTTAAGATGATGCCGTAGGCGTTCACCAGAGACTTACCGGAAGCGTAGGGGTTCCGGTTTACATAGCCTAGCCCAACGGCGATATGACTAGGAAGCTCCTGCTGGAGAGACCGCAGAGTTCTAATATTCATCTCCACGAAGTAATCCTGATCCAGCAGGTCCATAGGCGGATAGCCGCACACCGCCAATTCGGGAAAGAGTATCATATCCGCCTTCTGAGTCTCGGCGGCTCGCTTACTGAAGGCGACGATTTTTTCCTTGTTGCCGGAAAAATCGCCTATCGTAGAATTAATCTGTCCTATTGAGATACGCATACAATCAGTATAATCGGGAAACCCCGGTTTTGGAAAGCCTTTAGTATAGCTGGCTTTCCAAAACCGGGGCATTATACGTTCTCAAACGCCGTCTCTTCCGAATACTCGGCGATTTCGTCAAAGTAATCGACGTTTACCTGAGTTTCTTTCATCAGAGCAAGGTGTTCTTCCAGCAAAGCGCAAGCCTGTTTTTTTTCCCGCGTCCGTATTGCGTCGAGCATTAACCGGTGCTGTTCCCATGACCGTTTAATGATTTCGACGCGCTGGTTATTGCTATATATTCTCTGCCGGGCGACGAGGAGCAGATTCTCGACTTCGCTGACATACTGAATCAGCCGAGTTGATGTTGAAATCCGGGCAATATCCACATGAAACCGTATATCATATTCGTTGTGCAGTAAGGTCATTGCGTTGCTGTCCGCGTCTTCTTTGGTATGCAGTCCTTCCAGTTTTTCCTGAAATTCGCTGATGGTCATCTGAAAGCGCAGGATATCCTCTTCCGAAGCTAAGGCAATGCACTTTTCAATCGCCAATGTTTCCAAGGTTATCCGCAGTTCTATAATATCAAGCAGTTCTTTGCGGGTAAATTTGACGCAATACAGCCCTTTCCGCTGAATAGTAGTGATAAAGCCGTTCTGGGTAAGCCGATTAACCGCTTCACGAATGGGAGTCCGGCTTATTTCCAGTTGTTTCGCTAAGGCGTCTTCCCGAATTCTGCTACCATGTTTTATTTCGCCTGATAGTATCATTCTGAGAATCTCTGTATAAGCGTAATCGGTTAAAACGGAATTTTTAGAAATCATAAAAACTGCTTTGCAAAAAAGTAGAACATAGCAAAAAAATTGTCAAGAGCGGTTTTTCAATAAAAAAACGCCGAATCCTCCTGTCCCGCTTGATGTATTCTTGTTCATATCCTACAATTTAGCTAGGATAAACCAGGAGAACTACATGAAACGAGGGACCTTACTTATACACAACGGACACGACGCCGATCCTGTAACCGGCGCGCTGGGAGTGCCGGTTGTCCAAACGTCCACTTTTGATCAGAGAGATGTATCGAAGCCTCAGGAATATGATTACGCCCGATCCGGCAATCCTACGAGAAAAGCCTTGGAAGAAACTATCGCAGTCCTAGAAGGCGGCTCGAAAGGCTACGCGTTCGGAAGCGGTATAGCCGCGGTTTCCTCGGTATTGGGAATCTTTTCCGCAGGAGATCATATCGTTACCGCGGAAGACATCTACGGCGGAAGCTGGCGAATCCTCAACACCTTCTATAAACGCTGGGGGCTTGAAGCTACCGCGGTTGACGCCGCGGACCCGGAAGCAATCCGGCAGGCGATCAAGCCCAATACGAAAGCGGTATTCCTTGAAACGCCGTCGAATCCGCTCCTCAAAATTACCGATCTCAAAAGGTGCATCGGAATCGCTAAGGAAGCGGGACTGCTTTCTATCGTGGATAATACCTTTATGACCCCCTACCTTCAACAGCCTCTCGCGCTCGGAGCGGATATTGCGGTTCACTCGGCGACGAAATTCCTCGGAGGACATAGCGACGCGATCTCCGGTTTAGCCGTAACCAAAACCGAGGAACTGGGGAAGCAGGTCTATGCGGTGCAGAACGGTTTCGGCGCGGTGCCGGGTCCTTGGGACGTGTGGCTGATCCTGCGGGGGATCAAGACCCTCAAGGTTCGCATGGAAGCGCAACAGGCTTCGGCGCGGAAACTGGCGGCGTGGCTGTCGGAGCATAAGCAGGTGGCGGAAGTGTTCTATCCCGGACTTGAAGGACATCCGGGACGGACTATTCACGAGGCTCAAGCGGACGGACCCGGCGCGGTATTATCTTTTAAGACCAAGACGGCAGAATCGGCGATCCGCTTTTTAGGGAAGGTTGAGCTTGCCGCCGCCGCGGTGAGTCTCGGCGGGGTGGAAACCATCGCGTCTTATCCGGCGAAGATGAGCCACGCCTCTGTGCCGCCGCAAGAGCGGGCGCGGCTGGGCATCGCGGATACGCTGATTCGGATTTCCGTGGGTCTTGAGGACGTAGAAGACCTTATGGCGGATTTTGACGCGGCTCTGAGTTAGGAGGCGTTATGGCTTTTGGAAAAGACACCCTTACGGTTCGGGGGGCAAGCCTTTTTGAACCTCATACCGGCGCGATAAGCACCCCGATTTATCAGAGTTCCACTTTTAGACATCCCGGGCTTTATCAATCTACTGGTTTTGATTATTCCAGAGTAATCAATCCTACGAGAACCGAGCTTGAAAAAACCATAGCTCTGCTGGAACACGGCCGGTTCGGGCTTGCTTTCGCTACGGGCATGGGGGCTATTTCTTCTATTATAAAGGTCTATAAACCGGGGGATCACCTCGTAGTGTCTGAAGACCTCTATGGAGGCACGTACCGGCTTTTCACGGAGTATTATGAGCGGTACGGTTTTGCCTTTTCGTGGGTTGATACCAGTAATGTTTCAGCGGTTGAAGCCGCGGTTCGTCCTGAAACGAAGGCGATTTTCGTCGAAACCCCCTCAAATCCCATGATGAAAGTAACGGATATCCGGCGATGCGCCGAACTTATCCATAAACGCGGCGGGGACCTCATCGTAGACAATACCTTTCTTTCGCCGTATTTCCAAAATCCGCTGGATTGCGGGGCGGATATGGTAACGCACAGCGGGACCAAATACCTTGCCGGGCATAATGACGCCCTTTCCGGATTTATCGTCCACAGCCGGGAGGATTTGGAAGAGCCTCTGCGGAACGCTCAGAAAAGCGAAGGCGCGAGTCTTGCTCCGTTCGACGCGTGGCTTACCCTTCGAGGCGTCAAAACCCTCGGGATTAGGATGAAGCGGTGCGAAGAAAACGCGATGCGGATCGCCCGATGGCTTCGGAACCATAAGCGGGTGGATAAGGTATTTTTTACGGGCTTTGAGGATCATCCCCAATACGGGCTTTCTTGTTCTCAAGCCTGCGGCTTTGGCGGCATGATCTCGTTTTATGTGAAGGACCCTGCCGACGCGCCGATACTCCTGAAAAACGTTTCGCTGATTCTTTTTGCCGAGAGCTTAGGCGGGGTTGAATCGCTTATAACCTATCCGCTTGTACAGACCCACGGGGCTATCCCGGAAGCCATGCGGCTTTCCGCGGGAGTCAACAGCAGGCTACTGCGCTTATCCGTAGGCATCGAGGACGGAGACGACCTGATTGCGGACTTAGACGCCGCGTTCCGGCATTGCGGTCCGTAGCGAAGGAGGAACCCATGAGGATTTCAACCAAAGGGCGGTATTCTTTGGAAGCCTTATTGTATATGGCTCTGCTTCCCAGCGGAGAGTACTCCAGCACGAGAACTATTGCCGAAAATACCGGCATATCTGACGGCTATTTGGAACAGTTGTTCATTCCTCTGCGGAAAACCGGCATCATCAGGGGTATTCGTGGTCCTCAAGGAGGGTATACCCTCGGGGGGCATCCTGATACGATAACCGTCGGAAAAATTCTTCGTACCGTAGAAGGTTCCATAGAGCCGGTAGAGTGCGTACATTCAAAAGTCTGTCCGGCTCAGGCGGACTGTATTTCCCGGCATACTTGGAGCGAGTTATATAAAGAAATAACTAAATGCGTAGATTCGATAACTTTAAAAGATTTAGTAGAAGCCTATTACGCGCTTGACAAACTGGAGTACGCGATATGAAGATTTCAACCCGGGGACGCTACGGCATACGGCTCTTAATCGACTTAGCCGAGTATATACAGGAACCTCATGTATCCCTTGCGCGGGTAGCGGAACGGCAGTCTATATCCGTCCGGTATCTTGAGCAGGTGGCGGTAATTCTGCGCCGGGCGGGATTCATTCGTTCCGTGAAGGGCGCGTCCGGGGGCTACACGCTGGCTAAGTCTCCGGAGGAGATTATCATAGGCGACGCTCTTCGGGAGCTTGAGGGAGATATGCTGGTGGTAGACCCTCCGCTGAAGCCCGAAACCAGACTTCAGCGTTGTATCAGGCTCACCGTCTTCGACCGGCTGAACGAGCGCATCGCCGCGGTGGTAGACCGGAAGACTCTGGCTTCAATTCTCGGCACCGTGGACCCTGACGAATCGTATATGTATTTTATTTAGGTTGAAACTATCCCGGTTGTGTGCTATGGTTTCAGCGTAAGTAAGGAGGTTATCAATGAAAAAACTGTTATGGGGCTTCTGCTTTATGATTCTGAGCGCGGCGACCCTTGTAAGTCAGCAGAAAATTGCTATTGACAAAGCCATTCAGGACGCGCAAAAGCGGATTGAGCGCGAATTGGGCGTGAATACGCGGATTATTGTGTTCAATTTCAGCGCGCCTACCGAAACGCTTTCCGAGTATGTGCTGGAACAGCTTACAAATAACCTGATAAACGGTAAGAAACTTATCGTAATCGAGCGGAAGGACCTTAACCTAATCAGAAAAGAGATGGATTATCAGTATTCGGGAGACGTCAGCGACGAGGAAATGCAAGCCATGGGAAAGCAGTACGGCGCGCAGTCCATCGTTTCCGGCAGGTTTGACGCGGTATTGTATGGATTCAGCATAAAAGTCATTAACGTACAAACCGCGGTGGTTGAAGCCTCCTATCATTCCGAGATCAAAAAAGACGCAAAGCTCGATCTCTTGTTAGGGCTTACCGAAAAAGACAAGCAAGAGGAAGAACAGCGCAAAGCCGAAGAGTCTAAGCGTAAAGCCGAAGAAGATCGCCGGAAAGAAGCGGAACGCCGGCAGAGGGACTTGGAACGGCGGCAGTTCGCGGCTCCGCGGGACACCGCGTTCATTTTGGGAGTCCGGGGCGGGCTGACGTTCATGTTTAACGAACTCAATGACGGCTATGCCAAGAACTTTGAAAAAGCCGAGACCTCCCATCTGGGAGGAGAACTTTCGTTTTATTTCGGAAGCAACAGCCGGAAGACGCTTTTAGGGTTTCAGATGGAGGGAAATCTGGTTTTCAATAACGGTATGTCTTTAACCGGCTCCTCCTCCTCGGATGATCTGAAGTTTTCGTATATGTCTCTCGATGTGCCGCTCCTGCTCCGCATGGGGATAGGCGGAATAAGCCTCTTCGCCGGACCTTATATTTCCATTCCCCTGACTCCGCTGACCATCGGCGATAACTCGTCAGAAAAGGATTACGATATAGAAAAGACCATTAACTTTATGAGCAGTTATGGAATTCTAGGCGGTATAACCATAGGAATACAGGTTGGTCCTGGGCATATTGTGCTTGATGGACGATATATGTATGATTTCAACGAGATTTGCATCCTGAATGACCGCGCCCTGTTTAGGCGTCACGGTCTGAATCTTACCATAGGGTATGAATTCTGGCTCTGAAACCGGCTTTTCTCGTAGTTCTGCTTTTTTGGGGGGGCGCGGTTTTCGCTCAGGATGATACCGTTGAGGCGGAGTCTCCGGTTAGTATTGACGAAGCGGAAACGCCGGCACAGCCTGAAACAAAGGCTTCGCCCCTTGACCTGATGCTTAGATACTTCCAATGGGGTAAACCTCTGGCGGCGCGGAAAGATTTTATCTTATCGACCCTTTCTTTTCTGCTGGTTTCCGGCAAACAGGGGATAAGCGAGGAGTTCTTTACGCTACATTGGTCTTTTTTGCCTTTTATGTCGGTAGGGCTAGGATTTGAGATCGGCGGGCTTTTCGGGGATTCTTTGGGTTTTCCGGGATTTGCGGGCTTCACCGTTCAAGCCGGTTTTGTACTGCCGGTTACTGCACGGATAAAAGTTTTCGGGGATTTTGTGTTGGAACTGGGATACGGTACGGTAAGTATAATACCGAATACCTGGTTCGGTTTGAATATCGGCTACGATCTCGGCATTACGGTTATGGCGGATAAGGATTTCGGGCTTGAGTTCAAGTATAAAGGAGTAGTCCTCCCAGACGGCAGGTATCAAAACGCCATAGGCTTCGGGTGGCTCTGGAATTTCTGGCTATAATCAGCCTTTTTTTAAAGGATTAAGACGATTATGTTTTAGTTGCGGAGGCTTTTCCGCCAAGCCTCCGCCCGGCAAAACCTATAATGGGAAACCGGCTTCCCCAAACAAAGCAGTAACCGCCTCAGCGTCTAAGCCGGTAGTCTCGATAATTTCCGCATAGCCCCATCCTTTTTGCATGAGCTTTCGGGCGAACTGTAGCTTATCCGCCTGCCGCTGGGTTTCCGCCTGTTGGCGTTCCGCCTGCCGCTGAGCTTCCGCCGCCTGCCATTGCGCCTGCGCCCGGCGTATCTCCGCTCGCGCTTCTTCCCATACATCCTCTCTGCCCTCCTCGCGGGCAACCTCCAGCGCATCCGCTAAGTTGTACTCCGT
>JAIRPH010000227.1 GCA_031257135.1 Spirochaetaceae bacterium | reverse complement strand
GTTATAGCGTAACGAAATAGTTCTTTCCTTCATTGTGGATAACTTGTGGATAACTCGTAAAAAAATCCGCAAGGGCGTCGCCGGTCTATTGTTGACAAGCAAAACCGCCGCCGGATATACTAAACCCATGAAGAGACGGCTCTTGTGGTTGCCCTGGACGGCGGCGGCGGTTCTATCGACGATAGGATTTGTAAGCTCGCTGATACATGATAATACGAAATATACGGCAGTTTCCGGGCCTTCGCCTTATTTCGTGGATTCTTTCACCGGGGGCGTCATCGGGCCGACCGAGTCTGTGCGAGTCGTTTTCGCTCTGGGGCAGGATACCTCAAAACCGCCGGCTTCAAAGGCTCTGGTCATTCAGCCTAAGGTAAAGGGAACCCTCGCATGGGAAAACGATTATACCCTCCGGTTTAGCCCTGAAGAGTCCTTCGCCCCAGATACCCGGTATCAGGTAACGATTAGTCCCGCGGTTTTTGTAAGCCAAGCCCTCCCGGAAATTCCGGAACCCTTCAGATTCGAGTTCGCAACCAGAGGCGTCCTTTTCAATGTAGCCTTTGATCCGATCAAACTGGACGAGGCTAAAAACGCCGTCATATCCGGCTCAATCGCGACGGAAAAAGATACGCCCCCGGATAAAGTAGAACGCCTGATTCAGAGTAAAGATGTGAAAATCGCCGAATGGACCCATCAAGATGTTCAGCACAACTTCACGTTTCAGCCTATACTCAGAGATCAAACCGAAAAAAACGTAAAAATAAGCTGGAACGGCAGTCCGATTAACTCGAAAGAAAAAGGCGAAACCGCGCTGACTATTCCTGCGCTTGCCCGGTTTGAAGTTTCGTCCATAACTCAGCCGGAAAATAATATGATTCAAGTAGCCTTTTCTTCGCCTTTGCGGGCTAATCAGGATATGCGGGGTTTTGTTTCCCTTTCCGGCGGAGACCTGCGGTATTCAGCGGAACAGAATATCCTCAAGATTTTCGGCGGCACAGGATTTCCCGACGGCGCGATCCTTACCATTAAAGATTTGACGGATATATACGGAACACCCCTGTTTCAAGAGGTAACGTATATCATCGCCGAACAATGGGAACCGCCTCAAGTCAGGTTCGCCGGGCAGGGCGTGATTCTGCCCAGCAGTCAAGGCTCGGCATTGGCGATAGAAACTAGAAACGTGTCCGGGGCGATTATCGAAGCCTTCGAGATTTACGGCGAAAATATGGCGCAGTTTCTGCAAGTAAACAATCTCGATGGACAGCGGGAGCTTACCCGGGTCGGCGCGCCGGTATGGACTCAAGCCTTTGAATTCGACTGGGCTGAAAGCGATAAAAACCGCTGGATCAGACGAGGGCTTGATCTGTCCGCGCTTGCCCGCGCGCATCCTGACAGTATGTTTCATCTCCGCGTTACCTTTCGGAAACGGCACGTGCGCTATGAATGTACCGCCCAACACGGGGACTTTTCAAATCTGACCTTCCCCTCGGACGATATGACGCCTTTATCCGGCGAAACCGGGGAGTTCAGCAATTGGGATTACGCCGAAGATTACTATGATCATCCCTATGAATGGCGGCGGTATTATCAAGACCCGTGTCATCCCGCGTTTTACGCGCCCTTTTCCGGTCATACCATAACCGCAGGCAGAAACATTCTCGTGTCCGATATTGGGATATTAGTCAAACGGGCTGAATCGGGAACATGGTTCGCCGCGGTAAGCAATCTCAAAACCGCTCAACCCGAAGAAGGCGCGGAACTGCAATTCCTCAACTATCAGGGACGAACCCTGAAAAGCGCGAAAACCGGCGGGGACGGCATCGTTTCAGCGCAGATTCCGGGGATCGCCCCGGCATTTCTCTTCGTCAAAAGCAGAGCCGGCAGAGGGTTTCTCAAACTCAACGATTCCTTAACCTTAGCGACAAGCCACTTCGACGTATCCGGCGAGCGGGCAAGAGACGGCGTGAAAGGCTTTATATACGCCGAACGCGGGGTTTGGCGTCCCGGAGACGCGGTCTATCTTACCTTCATCTTGTCAGATGCCAAGCGCGCTTTGCCGGCGGATCATCCGGTTGTCTTTGAACTGGAAGACCCTCAAGGCAGAATCGTGGAAACCCGCGCCTTCACCGAATCAACCGGCGGCTTTTATTCCATACCGGTAGCAACCAAAGAAAACGCGCCCACAGGCGACTGGACAGCCCGAGTCAGCGTCGGCGGCTCAGTGTTTCACAAAACTCTGAAAATCGAAACGATTATGCCGAACCGTCTCAAAATGACCTTGGATTCAGGAGAGAAAAAGTATCTCGATTCAGCGGCGGCGTCTATGACCCTCGAAGCCGCGTGGCTTCACGGCGCGCCGGCTCCCGGACTGAAAGCGGACGTTTCGGTAATGTTCGCGGATACTGCAAAGCAGTTCGATACTCATCAGGATTACAGTTTCAGAGACCCTTCGCGATCAGTCCGGAGCGAATGGCAGAAGCTCTTCGACGGAACCCTCGACGCACAAAGCCGCGCGGCTTTTGCGGTGAAAATCGATCCGGGAAAAAACGTCCCGGGGAAACTTTCCGCCCGGTTTATGACCAGAGTCTTTGAGCCGTCAGGGGCGTTTTCGTCGGAACAGGTAACGATGGATTTTTCGCCGTATCAGCGGTACATCGGCGTAAAACTGCCCCCGGGAGACGCCGCCCGGAATATGCTCCTCACCGATACGGATCACACCGCGGAAATCGTCGCGCTTGACCCGGAAGGCAAACCAATATCCGGCAAAGTCGAAGTCGAAGCCGCGCTGTACGAAATGCATTGGCGATGGTGGTGGGAAAAAGGCGGCGAAGACGGAGCGGATTTTACGAACGCTATGTCCAGAACGCCGGTTATGAAAGAAACCGTCAAAATCGTCAACGGCAAAGGACAGTGGAAGTTTCGGGTTAATTATCCTTCGTGGGGGCGGTATCTTGTTATAATAGCCGATAAAAACGGCGGTCACAGCGCGTCTTCGATTGCATACCTAGATTGTCCCGGCTGGGCGGGACGCTCTTCCGGAAGTCCTCAGGGAGCGGCGTTCTCTCTGAATCTCTCCGCGGAAAAGCAAACCTACAATGCCGGAGAAACAATCGCTATCTCGTTCCCTTCAAACAGAAATACGGTTGCATTGGTATCCCTTGAGAAAGCCGGCGAGATCATCAAGCAAGAATGGATGCCCTGCGCGGACAAGACAACGCGCTATGAATTTCAGGCGGACGCTGATATGACCCCGAACATCTACGTTCATATCACGTTGCTTCAACAGCATTTGCAGACCGCAAACGATCTTCCCATACGTCTGTACGGCATTATTCCTGTTGCCGTTCAAGACGCGGCGACTCGTCTTCAGCCTAAAATTACGGCTCCGCCGGTTTGGGAGCCTCGTTCTAGGGTTTCTTTTACGGTCAAGGAAGCTCAGGGACGAAGCATGACCTATACCGCGGTAGCCGTAGACGAAGGTTTGCTGGGACTTACCCGGTATTCAATGCCTAATCCTCACGCCGAGTTTTACCGGAAAGAGGCGTCTTTTCTCAAATCTTGGGATGGCTACTCCGCGGTTATGAGCGCGTATTCGGGAAAGCTGGAAACCCTTCTCGGAATCGGCGGTAGCGATAACGGCGGACAAAGCGGAGAACGTCCCAAGCGGTTCGAGCCGGTAGTCGCGTATTTCGAGCCTCGTCAGCTCGCTCCGGGGGAAGAACGGGTCGAAACTTTTGAGATAGGCGAATATGTCGGCGCGGTACGCATTATGGTAGTGGCCGGAGCAACCGACCGGAATCCGCCGGCTTACGGCGTCGCGGAACAGTCAGTGCAGGTGAAAAGCGATTTAATGGTTTTAGGAACAGTTCCGCGAACCCTCTCTCCGAATGACGAAGCCGTTATTCCGGTATCGGTATTTTCTTATCAGGAAGGAAACCGGACAGTCCGCGTGAGCGTCAGTTTTGAAGGGAATCTGCAAAGCCTGCCCGGAGACAGTAATTCTGCGGATGTCGTTTTCGATAAGCCCGGAGATAAAACCGTCGAGTTCCGCGCCAAAGCAGGAAGTCTGCCGGGAAGCGCGCGGATAGTAATACGCGCGGCATCCCCGAGACTCGCCGACGCAAGCAATACGGTCAATCTGGAAGTCCGGTCTACCGCGTTGCCGGTAACTGCCGCGTATACTCAGGCGGTCGCTCCCGGGGCGGTTTGGAATAAAACCGTTGATCTCCCGGGAAAACCCGGAACTAATACGGTATCGCTGGAGTTTTCTCGAATACCTCCGCTTAACCTTGAAAACCGGTTAGGGTATTTAATAGCCTATCCTCACGGGTGCATCGAGCAGACGGCAAGCGGAGCCTTTCCGCAACTGTTTCTCGATAAAGCCGTCCCATTGAGCGGCGATAGCCTGCGGGCGGTCAGAGAAAATGTCGTTGCAGGCATAGCCCGGATAGCGTCGTTTCAGACCTATAACGGCGGGTTTTCGTACTGGCCGGGAAGCGGCGAAGCTCACGAATGGGGAACGGCTTACGCGGGGCATTTTCTTATTGCGGCGCGGAAGGCGGGCTACGCCGTCCCGCAGACTCTGCTGAAGAAGTGGGCTGATTTTCAGCGGAACAAGGCGGTTGCTTGGGCTGGAACCGGTTCTCAGGCGGATGCGCTCACGCAGGCGTACCGGCTGTATACTTTGGCGTTATCGGGAAACCCGGACATCGGATCGATGAACCGCTTGCGGGAACGGGCGAATCTGCCTGAAACAGCGGTATGGCGGCTTGCCGGAGCGTATTGGTACGCGGGACAGCGGGACGCGGCCCGCAGTATGATAGCATCGCTGTCTCAAACGGTTGCGGCTTATCGGGAGCTTGCGGGAACGTTCGGCTCCGCTCTTCGGGATAAGGCTATGATTCTTGAAATCCTTTCCCTTATGGGCGAATGGAATCAAACTCGGCGACTGCTTGAAGATATTGCCGGAACCCTGTCTTCTGACAAATGGCTTTCCACGCAGGAAACCGCGTACGCGCTTATCGCGGTTCTTCCCTTTCTTACCGCCGACAATATCTCCGCGGAGCTGGAATATACGGTTGGAACCGTAACGAGAAGGGTATCTTTTACGGAGCCGATAATGCAGGTTTCTCTCGGCGCGCTGTCCGATAAGCCCAGTATCGCCATAAAGAACAGTTCCGCTGTTCAGGTTTACGCGCGGATTACCGCCCGGGGATTGCCGGAGGAAGGTTCTGAGCCTGCGATGCAGTCCGGGCTTACGCTGAACGTGCAGTATTACAATCTTTCAGGCGGACAAGTTAATCCAGCCGGCGTACCCGTAGGAGAAGATATGGAAGCGCGCGTCGCCGTCAGCAACCGGAGTTCCGCTGAGGTAAAAGAGATAGCTTTGGTACACGCGCTTCCTGCGTCTTGGGAGATTCTCAACGCTCGTTTGACCGGTTCCGCGGATTCCGGGAAGATAAACTATCAAGACATCCGGGACGACAGAATTATGACCTATTTCGATTTACAGCGGGGAGAAAGTAAAAGCATTAGTTTCCGGGTAAACAAGGCGTACAGCGGTTCATACTTTACGCCCGCTGTTCACGCCTACGCGATGTATGACGAATCTATCCGGGCGGTAATTCCGGGACGCCCCGCCGAATAGGTTTGAGGGATATTCTTTATGAACATAATTGACGCAATAGTAAATAGAAGAAGCATCAGAACGTTTCTTGAAAAAGATATTGACAGAGCTATTCTTGAAAAGATACTTACCGCCGGTATGTCAGCGCCGTCGGCAAAAAACAGACAGCCCTGGAAATTTATCGTCATAGCAAATGAACGTAAACACGATATGATATCCATAATAAAATCAGGGCTTGAACATGAAAAGTCCGGCGCTGGATTACTGCCTAATTTCAAGCAGTATATCTCATCAGCGGAACATACGGTGAAAATTATGGAAGAAGCGCCGGTTACGCTGTTTGTTATAAATACTGAAAACGTCTTTTTACTTAATCAAACCGCCGAAGAAAAGCTGTTTGAAATGGCAAACATTCAGTCTATTGGAGCGTCAATTCAAAATATACTGCTGGCGGCGCTCGAATACGGCATAGGAAGTTTATGGATTTGCGATATATATTTTGCGTACCATGAATTGCGTACCTGGTTAAACACAGAACAGCAAATTATTGCGGCGGTTTCATTGGGATACCCCAATGAAACGCCGTTCCCGCGGGCTAGAAAGAGAATAGATGCTATAGTCGAATGGAAATAAAGAATAGCTGTTCTAAACATATAGGAGTATACTAATGAAAAATATTTTCGGTATCCTGTTGGCAGGTTTGCTTTGTTCTTCCTGCACTATGGGAATGAAACAAAGTATGAAGAATATTTCCTCTAATTTCGGAGGCTTGAATCGAGAGATAACGGTTTATAACGCGTATACCGGTGAAAAACTCTATGCCTATGAGGGCAAGGCGTATATTTCCGGCGACTCTAAGTCAGGAAGTATAACGATTGTGTTGGAAGAAGGCAGAAAAATCGATATTATCGGCGCGAATGCGATTGTGATTTCTATCGAAAAATAGCATACAAATTTATCTTTAAGGAAGAAAAATAGTGTCTAAAAACAGATGTATTTTTTTGATCTGGCTGTTGATTGCCGATAGCGCGGTCTACGCCCAAAACGCCTCAACTTCAGCCTCTGCGATTGAGGCGCCGAAGTTTCCCCAATGGGTGAAGGACTTGAGACGGGCTGATATAGTAGCGTTCGGCTCCTTTCCGCTGACTATGCTGTTCGCCGGGCTTGTCGTGGATTCCGTCCGATTTTTTTCTCATAGTATGGATTCCCGGTACGCTCCTCTGTTCGGTACTGCCGAGAAGAGTAAGGATGAGTTGATAATCACCATAAGCGCGGCGGCGGCCGGGTCTGTGCTGGTAGCCTTAGCGGATTATCTCATTGTTCAGCATAAACGGCGCAAGCAACAGCAGACCGAGACCCTGCCCGAAGGAACGCCGATTATCATCCGAAAGCCCCTTCAGGAAACCGCCGCAGACGCCGGGACGCCGTGAATGGCTCAATATTCCTGCGTAGTAGCGGAGGGACTTCCGCCCGGACTCAGACTCGATAGGTATATAGCGGAGCATCTCAAAATCCTGACGCGCTCTCAGGTTAAAGCCCGGACGCTTACTGCCCGGCTCAACGGCAAGGCAGTAAAAGTCTCTCGGATTCTGAAAAGCGGAGACGCGCTGGAACTGACCTGGGCAGACCCGGAACCTGCCAGCCTAATCCCGGAAAATCTGCCCTTGCGGATACTTTACGAAGACTCCCGGGTGGTAGTAGTAGACAAAGACCAAGGCATCGTAGTCCATCCGGGAGCGGGAAACCGCCGAGGGACTTTAGCCAATGCGCTTTTGTTCAGACGGCTCCGGCAGGGCGGACTGGACGCGGGCGAAGCCTTCAGACCGGGCATTGTGCATCGCCTTGACAAGGATACTTCCGGCGTGATTATCGCGGCCTACGATGACGAAGCCCTGCGCTTTCTTGCGGAGCAGTTCAAGCAGAGGCAGGTACGGAAAACGTACATCGCTATCGTGAAAGGGACGCCTCCGGAATCCGCCGGACGTATCGAGACCCTCATAGCCAGAGACCCTCGGGACCGGAAACGGTTTACGGTTTCCGCGGATAACGGCAAAATCGCGCTGACCCTATACCGGGTACTCCGCGCTTGGGAAGATCGCGCGCTGATTCTTCTCCGTCCGAAAACCGGACGTACTCACCAGTTGCGGGTACATCTGCGCCATCTGGGGCATCCTATTCTTGGAGACCCTATCTACGGGGCGTCCGAGGGTCTAAGCCTTATGCTTCACGCCAAGAATCTCACCGTGCGTCTGCCTGAAGACCCGGAACCGCGGACCTTCACGGCTCCCCTTCCTCCGCGGTTTTGGAATCTGATAAAACAGCCCGCTTCGCGGCTATAAGTTTTTCATTTACATCCTTCAGACGTTGCGAAAGAATTTCGATAACTTTCTGATCCGCTTCGGTATTATTCTTCAGAACTTCATGGAAAAGATCAGGAGGCATGACGAGAACCTGTAATTCCTCGCGAGCCTTGATGGTCGCGCTTCGGCCTTCCGCAAGAAGATGCCCCATTTCGCCGAAAAAATTCCCCGGTTTTATCAAGGTAAGCATGACGGTTTCTTCCAGATATACTTCAGCTTCGCCGGAAAGGATATAATATACTTCCCCGGTTTTATCTCCTTTGTGAAACACGGCGTTCCCCTTTGGGTATGTCCGAAGATAGGTCTTCAGCCGTCCGGCGGTTGACATGAAAAAACGGCGTTCAAACCGGCTCTTGTTCGGGGCAATTTCCGAATGATTCTTAATAAACCGTGAAATAATCAACGCGTCGAAATAGTGTATCACAAACGTCAGTTCCGCGCCCCAAAAAAAGATGATGAAAAAAAAGTAGACGTCAGCCAGTAAAATAAAGAGATTCCCCAAAGTCCCGTATATAATATTATACTTTGCCGGATTAAACATAAACCGGGAGCCTTCAAGAATAAGGATATTGCAGACAAGACAAAATATCGCGCCCTGAAACGCCGCCTTCCGCTTCGGCGGAAGCGCAGGCACGAGCATATAGACCCCGAATATGAACATACCGAGGACTATCAAAGGAATGAACCCGGCGAAAAGCCTTATCAACCGATGCGTAGAAACAACGCCGATAACATGGTACATAAGAAAAGCCGCCTCTGAAGTAAGGACCGCAATAAAGGTAAACAGAATGAGCGCGCCCTGAATTCCCGCAGAGACCAGAGCCTTTTTGACGGGATGTATTTTATCCGTATCGGGAAAGATCACCCCTAATCCCCGCTGAAGAGACAGCGTAAATACCCGAGCAGTCCATAACAGACCGGCTATCGAAATCAAGCCTCCCATCCCCGGCTTTGAAGCGCCGAGAAAGGTTACGGTCAACTGGCGCATATCGAATACGCTACCCAAAAGTCCCATCTGCCCGATAAGAGCCGCCGAAGTTTCCGGGGAAGATTCAAGCGTTTCAGTCACAAAGAACGAAACAATAAGCAATGCCGGCGCCGCAGAAAACAAAAATCCGTAGGCTCCGGCGGCGGCGTGATTCGCCAAACCATGCTTGTTGAACAATTCCAAAGTTATCAATACATATTGAACAATTTTTTCAAACTTCGGCATACATTTTTTTATATAACTCATATACTAAACCATTTTAGCACAATATTCCGCGCCCGGTCGAGGGGAGACCGCCGCAGAAGTTCTCTCGGCTTCCCCCTGTTCATTCTTTTTGAAATGCGGTATAAATACAAGTATAATATGGAATTTAAAGAATTAAACTTACACCCCGACCTCCAACGGGGTATTGCTGAAGCGGAATACATCGCCTGTATGCCGGTACAGGAACAAGTCCTCGCCAACGCCTTTGGAGGCCAAGACCTTTATGTCCAATCCCAGACCGGAACTGGGAAAACCGCCGCATTTTTAATCGTTATCTTTCAACGCCTTCTTGCCGAGCCGCTTTTGAACGGGAAAAAGGCGCTCATTATGGTCCCTACCAGAGAATTGGCGGTTCAGGTTGAAGAAGAGGCGAAGCTGTTGGGGAAATATCTGCCTTTTAAGGCGGGCAGTTTTTACGGCGGCGTCGGCTACGCCCAGCAACAGCAGACGCTTCGGGATAACGCGCAGATTCTCATAGGGACCCCCGGCAGAGTTCTGGACCTGAATCAATCGGGACACATGAACCTTATGGACATCGCCTTTCTCGTACTGGATGAGGCGGACCGGATGTTTGACATGGGCTTTTACCCGGATTTACGAAAACTCATCAAGGTGGTCCCTCCGGCGGATCGCCGCCAAACGATGCTGTTCAGCGCAACCCTTAACGCTTGGGTTAAGAATCTCGCTTGGGAATATACGCAATCTCCCTTTGAAATAGAAATCGCCCCGGAAACGGTCACCGTTGATGAAGCGGTACAGTTGGTGTATCACGTGCCTTCAGAGGATAAGATGAAACTGCTTCTGGGAATGTTTGAGCGGGAACGCCCTGAAAGCGCGATTATCTTCTGCAATACCAAACGGTATACGGAAATTATCGCGAAACGCCTGCAACTCAACGGGTATGAGTGCGAATTCATCATCGGCGATCTGCCCCAGTCTAAGCGGCTTACTATCATCGAAGACATTAAAAACAGGACCATTCGGTATCTGGTCGCTACCGACGTAGCCGCCAGAGGACTCGACATAGAAGGGCTTGAGTTGGTGGTAAATTACGATCTGCCCATGGAAGCGGAAAACTATGTTCACCGTATCGGACGAACCGCCAGAGCGGGTAAAACCGGCAGAGCCGTCACTCTGGTAAGCGAGCAGGACGTATATGAACTGCCGGCAATAGAAAAATACATCGGCAAGAAAATTCCCTCGGAAATCGCCGAAGAATCGCTGTACGCCCAAGATAAAAGCGAAGGGATGCGGATTCAGACGGAGTATATGGAAGACCGGGAACCTCGCCGGGACAAACGGCCGGCTCGGCAGGAAGACCGGGACGGCAAACGCCGGAACGACCGAAACGGACGCCGGGGAAGCCGCGAGCGGGGAGTCCCTCGAAGTAAAGGGGAAAACCGCCCGAATGAGCATCGTTCTTCCCAGAAAACCGGTCAGATTAAGCGGAAACTCCCGGAAGTTGGAGATACGGATATTTCTCACCTTTCTTTTGACGAAAGAATGGCTTATTACAAGCAGAAATACGGAAACCGCAAACTGCCGGACAAACCGGAAGCCAATCGCCGCCGGAAGGATCGGAATTCCAACCGAAGCGGCGGAGAGAAAGCCCGCGCGGTTGACGGCGTTTCCCCGCAGGATAAGGAAAAAACCGTCAAACCCGGAACGCCTCAGAACCTTGAGCCTTCCGCAGGATCGGCGGCTCCTCCTCAGACGGCGCAGGCTAAGAAAGGGCTGATTGCCCGTATTTTCGATTGGTTCAAGAAGGATTAATATGATAACCATTACTGACGTCAGCCTAAGTTATGGAGAACGGACGCTTTTTAAGGATGTGAATCTCAAGTTCGTTTCCGGGAACTGCTACGGGATTATCGGCGCGAATGGAGCCGGGAAATCGACGTTCCTCAACATCCTCGCCGGCGAGATTGAACACGATAAGGGCGAGATTTCGGTCGCTTCCGGGGAACGGATCGCGGTTTTGAAGCAGGATCACTTCGCTTTTGAGGAATTCAGCGTTCTTGAAACGGTAATTATGGGGCATCCGAAGCTCTATGCGGTGCAGAAGGAACGGGAAGCGGTTTACGCCAAGCCGGATATGTCCGAAGCCGACGGCTTACGGGCAGGCGAGCTGGAGGGAGAGTTCGCCGAGCTTGGCGGCTGGGAAGCGGAGGCTCAAGCCGGGCAGATGCTTTCCGGGCTTGGGCTTGATGAGGCGGACCACGCCAAGACGATGTCCGACCTTGACGAATCCAAAAAAGTCCGGGTATTGCTTGCTCAAGCGTTGTTCGGGAATCCTGACATCCTGCTTCTGGACGAGCCGACTAACGGGCTTGATCTGGAATCTATCGCCTGGCTTGAGGATTTTCTCATCGACTTTCCCAACACGGTAATCGTCGTATCCCACGACCGGCACTTCCTCAATGCGGTATGTACGCACATCTGCGATATCGACTTCGGAAAGATTACCGCTTACTCCGGGAACTACGATTTCTGGTACCAGATGAGCCAGATGCTTCAGCGGCAAGCCCGGGACCAGCTCAAAAAACGGGAGGAAAAAGCAAAGGAACTCAAGGAATTTATCCAGAGGTTCGCTTCAAACGCCTCGAAGAGCCGGCAGGCGACGAGCCGCAAGAAGATTCTGGAGAAGCTGGACTTAGAAAACCTCACAGTTACGAGCCGCAAGTTTCCTTATGTGGGGTTTAAGCCGGATCGGGAGATAGGAGCCAACGTTTTGAAGATTGAAAACCTCTCTCTTTCCGCGGAGGGGCAGGAGACGCTCAAAAATTTTACGCTCACGGTCAATAAAGGAGACAAAATCGCCTTTGTGGGAACCGAACACCAGAAAAAATCCGCGTTGTTCGACGCGATTGCCGGCGAGAAACCGCCTTCCTCCGGCGGATTTGTCTGGGGGCAGACGACGGCGTTTTCGTATTTTCCCAAAGAAAACGCCGGGTGGTTTGATTCCGCGCTGTCGATTACGGATTGGCTGAAGCAGTATTCGCCGGATCAGGACGATACCTATGTGCGGAGCTTTCTGGGGCGGATGCTTTTTTCCGGCGACGAGGCTCTCAAGCCGGTAAACGTCTTATCCGGGGGCGAAAAGGTGCGGTGTATGCTTGCCCGGATGATGCTCTCCGGGGCGAATGTGCTGATTCTCGACGAGCCTACGAATCATCTTGACCTCGAAGGGATTACCGCCTTGAACGACGGGCTGGTTGCGTTTAAGGGAGTTGTTTTGTTCAATTCCCATGACCATCAATTCGTTAATTCCGTCGCGAATCGGATTGTGGAGATTCTCCCCGCGGGAATCATCGACCGGATGATGCTTTTCGACGATTATCTGGCAGACGAATCGGTAAAGGCTCTGCGGTCGGAAGCCTATCAGGATGCCCCTCGACTGCGGATATAGCCTTGCCAGAGACCGAGGCTTGTGGTATACTAAAAAAAGCAATTTTAGGAAAAATAAACAAGGTGGAGGTATATGATGAAAAAAGCCGGATTTTCGGCGTTGTTTTTGGGGTTTTGCTTCATGCTGTTCGGGCAGGAGGTCATTACCGATTTTGCGGCCGATAAAGGTTCTCCTATCGTTCAAAAGGGAGATTTTCTCGTACAAGGGTCCGTACTGGTTAAGTATATCGGCGCGGGCGGCGCGGTTGTAATCCCTACAGACCTTGAAATCACGGAGATTGGACCGAACGCGTTCGGCAATACTTCAGTTCAGTCGGCGGTAATTCCTCAGGGCGTCGCCAAAATAGCCGGCTACGCTTTTACGAATTGCCCGCAGTTGACCGCCGTTACGATTCCTGACAGCGTAACTGATATGGGCGACGGAGCTTTTTCCAAGTGCGCTCAGTTGAGGAGCGTCAACATTCCGCTGGGAGTCGCCGCTATCGGAGAGAGTATATTTTCAGATTGTACCGCGCTCAGTAATATTACGGTAGACAGCTACAATCGATTTTATACCGCTATAGACGGCGTCTTGTTTACCTATGACCGTACGGTTTTGATTACCTATCCGGCGGGAAAGACGGATGCTCAATACGCCGTACCTAAGGGAGTAACCGAAATTAAGCAGAACGCTTTTTCCAGTAACGTTAATTTGATTGAGGTTGAGTTTCCCGAAGGATTAACTATCATCGGCGACCGGGCGTTTTATAACTGCAAAGGGCTGGGCGCGCTTACGATTCCCTCTTCTGTCGCCAGCATTGGCGACCGGGCCTTTAACCGCTGTTCCGGTCTTACCGCGCTTACGATTCCGGCGGGGCTTAAACGGATAGGCTCTTCCGCCTTTGACGGCTGTACGAATCTTGTTACCATTCAGCTCACGAGAACTACCGAGTACGGCGCTAACGCCTTTAGGAATGTGCCGGCTCAACTCCCCTATATCCAGTAACGCCCAAACCGCAAGGAATTCTTGCGGTTTTTTTTTACCGATTAAAGCGGTATTCATCCTGCTTCCTTATAATATCTATGAGTTATTTCGCTTTAGCGAAAGAGTATCTTTTCCCCTCAGACTGCGGGATGTGCGGCGTTTCTTTGGTTTATCCGGAGGAAGCCCGGTACGGCTTATGTACGGACTGCCGAGAGATTTTGACCATAGAGCAGGGAACCCGTTGCCGCCGGTGCGGGCGTCCGCTGATTTCCGAGATAGACTGCTGTCTTTCATGCCGGGACGGCGGCGCGGACTATGTGGATTACGGGTCAGCGGTGTTTCCCTATACCGGAATATACCAGAGCCTTTTGAGGGCTTATAAATTCGACCGGCATCATGGAATAGGCGGGTTTCTTGCGGAAAAGCTCCTTGAAGGTCTCGCTTTTTTCGCTGAACCGCCCTCCGCCGAGGCGGTATTGGTTCCGGTTCCACCGAGACCGGGAAAGCTGAAAAGAAACGGCTGGGATCAGATCGATCATCTGGCGCGGCTTCTCAGGCGCACAGCGTCAAGTCCGCCGGTATATCAGTGCCTTAAACGGCTTCCTTCTCAAAACCAAAAGGAACTGAATAAAGAAAACCGGAAAATTAACCTTCTCCATAGGATTCGCCATACTCGGAAGGTTCCGCGGGAAGTTATCCTATTCGACGACGTGATTACCACAGGTTCTACGCTGAACGCCTGCGCGGCCGCGCTCAAAGAGGGCGGAGCCGAAAAAGTCTATGGAATATGTCTTTTCTATGCTTAATCTTCCAGCCGCGCCCCTCTTATCCCGCACCTTGCCGATAATTCCTGCTTTTACGAAAGTTTCGTCTTGTAAAACTAAACCGTCAGCAGTGTTTACGGCGATTCCGTTAGACTGTACGAAGTCTCCGTTAGTGTTTACGGAAACTTCGTTAGACCGTACAAAGATTTCGTTAGTGTTTACGGAAACCTCGTTAGACCGTACAAAGACTCCGTTAGTGTTTACGGAAACCTCGTTAGACTGTACGAAGTCTCCGTTAGAGTTTACAGAAACTCCGTAAAGCCTAACAGAAACCTCAGCAGTGTTTACAGAAATCTCAGCGGTGTTTACGGAAACTCCGTTAGACCGTACAAAGACTTCGCTAGTGTTTACGAAGTCTCCGTTAGACTGTACGGAAACGTCAGCGGGTTAGGCGAAAATTCCGGCAATTACAAGCGCGCTATTATTTTCTCCCAATCGGTTTTTGTCCATTTTAAGGTTCCGGTATTGAACAGATAACCGCTATCGTGAGAGAAATCTCCTATTCCTTCAAATTTTACCGATCCGGTTATCTGTTCCCGGTCTTTTATTTTTTCCAAATCTCCGGAAGTTATCCTGCCGTTCCATGCGGTTATGGTGTAGTTTTTCCGTCCCGCTTTCCCTCCATACGGCAGAGGCTGATACTCGGCGTTTTTTTCGGCAAATCCGCAAATATAAGCCGGAATAGTTGAAAACGCAGGAAGACTGTCGAATAGATTATCCGCTTCGCGCTCGGAAAGCAAACCTATCTCTTTTCCTTTTTTTAAAATCTTATCTTTGAAGACGCTGATTTTTTTGAAAAAAGCGAACAGGTGATCCCGCCCGACTCCGACTTTTACTAGGATATGAATGTCCGAATGGTTAAACTGATC
>JAIRPH010000202.1 GCA_031257135.1 Spirochaetaceae bacterium | reverse complement strand
CGCGGGAAAAAGCTTTTTCTGACAACATTTTACAACTAGCCATAGGAAAAAAGTATATCGTAGTCAGCATAAACCAGTCAATAGGGACATCGGCGAATTCTCAAAAATTTTTATATTTTTTCAGCCTTTCAGCGGAGGGGGATGCGTGAATTACCGAACTTTGGTATTGACTCAAAATAACGCCTTTTATATACTATCTTAAACATATTCCTAAATTAGGAGGAAAAATGAAAAAGATACTGCCAATCCTTATGGTCTGCGCCGCGGCTGGTCTGGCTTTTGCCGGCGGTTCCAAACAGGACTCCGGTAAGGGCGGAGCCTCAAGCGCGTCAGCCTTTAAGGTCGGCTTAGTTACCGATGTGGGAGGCGTCAACGACCAGTCCTTTAACCAGAGCGCGTGGATAGGACTCCAGCGGTTTCGGGACGCCACGGGTTCTCAGGCGAGTTATATCGAATCCAAAGATGAAAGCAACTACGCCCCGAACATCAACACCTTCGTTGACGGCAAGAACAATTTTATCTGGGGAGTAGGCTTCATGCTGGCCGACGCCTTTGAGAAAGCCGGCAAAGATTATCCGACTCAACAGTTCGCCATTATTGACTACGCCTATGATCCGGCTCAGATTCCCAACAAAAACGTCACCGGCGTTATATTCGCTCAGGAAGAATGTTCTTTTCTGGTAGGATATATTGCCGGCAAGATGACCAAAACCGGCAAGGTAGGACACATCAACGGCGTCCCCTCGCCGACGATGGAAAATTTCGCGGTAGGCTATTTCGCGGGCGTTCTCACGGCTAACCCGGATGTCCAGATTCTGGGACAGTATTCAGGCTCGTTTTCTGACCCCGCGGCGGGAAAGAACATCGCCAATCAATACTACGCGGAGGGCGCGGATATTATCTACTCTGCGGCCGGAGCCACCGGAAACGGAGCCATCGAAGCCGCCAAAGAACAAAACAAGTGGGCTATCGGCGTCGATATGGACCAAAACCACATCGCTCCGAACAACGTATTGACCAGCGCGCTCAAACGGGTGGATAACGCCATCTACGACGTGTCAGAGCAAGCCCGGCAGGGAACCCTGAAAGGCGGCTCCACCTTGCGGTACAATCTGAAAAATAACGGCGTAGGCTACGCCACAACCGGCAGTCATATCCCTCAAGAGGTGATCAACCAAGTAGAGTCCATCAAAGCGAAAATCATTTCAGGAGAGCAGAAAGTTCCCGCAACCGCGGCAGACCTAGAAGCCATGTTCCCCGGCAGATATACTATGCCGGTTATGGCAAACTAAATCTTTCTGAAAGGGATGCCGAGGCATCCCTTTCAAGTATAAGGAGGCAATATGAGTGAAACCGACCCGCCTCTGGCAGTAGATATGCGGCAGATAACGACCGTATTCGGCTCTTTTAAAGCCAATGACCGGGTTTGTCTGCAAGCGCCTCAACGCTCGATTCACGCAATTCTGGGAGAAAACGGCGCGGGAAAAAGCACCTTGATGAACGCCCTCTATGGACTTGTTCAGCCCGCCTCCGGGGATATTTTCATTAAAGGCAAGAAAGTCTGCATCGATTCTCCCGCGAGGGCTATTGAATACGGCATCGGCATGGTGCATCAGCATTTCATGCTGGTTCCGCCGTTTACGGTTGCGGAAAACATCATTCTGGGACAAGAACCGGTTCGCTCCTTCGGGATCATTGACATAAAAAAAGCCGCGGCCGCGGTCAAAGACCTCAGCGAGCGGTACGACTTGAAGGTAGACCCGGAAGCGAAAGCCGAAGACATATCCGTCGGTATGCAACAGCGGGCGGAAATCCTCAAAGTCCTCTACCGGGGAGCGGATATTCTCATCCTCGACGAGCCTACCGCGGCGCTCACGCCCCAAGAAATCGACGAGCTTGGAGCGATTATGAAAAACCTCGCCGCTTCCGGCAAAACGATAATCATCATTACTCACAAGCTGGCGGAAATTAAGGCTATGGCCGATCATTGCACGATTATCCGGGCGGGAAAAACCATCGACCGAGTCGAGGTAAAAAACGTCAGCGAAGAAGATCTCGCCGCTATGATGGTAGGACGAAAGGTTTCGTTTTCGGTGGATAAACAGCCCTCAAAGCCCGGAAACGCGGTTCTCGCGGTGGAGAATCTCGTCGTCAAAGACTATTGGGGACACGCCGCGGTAAACCGGCTGAACCTTACCGTCCGGGCGGGGGAAATCGTCGGCATCGCCGGCGTTGACGGCAACGGTCAGTCCGAGTTCATCGCGGCTCTGACAGGACTGCGGAAAGCCGAATCAGGAACGATTACGGTTTTGGGAAAAGATATTTTCAACCGATCCCCTCGGACGATCTTTGAAAGCGGCGTCAGTTCTATCCCGGAAGACCGGCACAAACACGGCTTAGTCTTAGACTTTTCGGTCGCCGAAAATACGGTTCTGCAAAACGTGGAAAAACCTGAGTTTTCTCATCAGGGCTTTCTGCGGAAAGACGGCATCCTCCGGCATACTCTGGAGCTTATCAAGCGATTCGACATCAGACCTCCCCACTGCGCGCTGATCAAGGCTCGGGGATTGTCCGGCGGGAATCAGCAAAAGGTCATCATCGCCCGGGAAGTTACGAATAACAAAGACCTCCTCATCTGCGTCAACCCTACCAGAGGGCTTGACGTCGGGGCAATCGAGTATGTCCACCGGTATATCCTAGCCCAGCGGGACGCGGGGAAGGCGGTACTGCTGGTATCCTTCGAGCTGACGGAGATTATGAACTTATCGGACCGCATCGACGTTATGTTCCGGGGCGCAATTTCCGGGTCTATGGACGGCGATAAAGCGGATCAGGCGGCGCTGGGACTTATGATGGCAGGAGGCAAGCCGTGAATAACGCTAAAGGAAAGGGACTTGTTAGGATCATCTGGAACGATACCTTTCTGTATACCTTGCTGGCAATTTTTATCGGCTTGTTCGCCGGCGCGGTCATTCTGGTAATAACCGGTTTTAACCCTTTTGAGGCGTATATCACGCTGTTTTCCGGCATCTTCGGGTCTTTCAAGAATCTCATGTATGCGGCTCAGTACGCGACGCCTATTATCTTTACCGGGCTTTCAGTGACCTTCGCCTTCAAAACGGGATTATTCAACATCGGCGCGGAAGGTCAGTACATCGCCGGAAGCGTCATGGCTTTAGCGATGAGCCTGCTCGTCCCGTTGCCTCCCGGACTGCACGGGATTTTCTGCGTTCTCATGGGCGGGCTTGCGGGCGCGCTGTGGGGCGCAATCGCGGGCGCGCTGAAAGCCTACAAAGGGATTCATGAAGTTATTGTAACCATCATGCTGAACTGGATCGCGTTTTATCTGTCTAATTTTCTGGTTATGTCTCCGGCTTTTAAGAAGCCTAATTCCACCGCGTCGATGACCATTGCCGCAAGCTCTAATATTTCCACCGAGGCGTTTCGTCCGTTTTTCGGTCCGGTTAAGATTCATTGGGGTATGCTTCTTGCGGTGGCCGCGGTAATAGTATGCTGGATTATTCTCAACCAGACGACTTTGGGATATCGGCTTCGGGCGGTGGGCTTTAACCGGCACGCCGCGGAATACGGGGGCATCCCGGTAGGACGGTCTATTGTGATGAGCATGGGCATTGCGGGGATGCTTTCCGGTTTCGGCGGGGCGGTGCAGGTTTTAGGGGTTGTGGAGAAGCTTACCCAGCTTGCCGCTCAGGAAGGGTACGGGTTCGACGGCATATCGGTTTCCATGATCGGCGGGCAGAGTCCTATTGGCGCGCTTTTTGCGGGGCTGTTCTACGGCGGCATGAAGTACGGCGGCAGTAAGCTCAACATCATCGGCGCGCCCAGCGAATTGGTAAACGTCATCATCGGCGTTATTATCTACTCCATTGCGATTATGGGAGCCTTCAGAGCTTTAGCGCGGTTTCTTATGGAAAAGAAAGAAAAGAAGGAGGGAATATGAATCTCAGCGCGTTTGACGTCGGACTGCTTATCAGCTCGACTATGACCTACGCCGCGCCGCTCATCATAGCCGGCATGGGCAGTATCATGAGCGAAACTTCCGGGGTGGTCAACATCGGCATCGAGGGGCAGATGACCATCGGCGCGTTCGCCTGCGCCGCGGTATCGGTTCTTACCGGCAGTCCCTGGATTGGGCTGGCCGCGGGCGCGGCCGCGGGAGCGTTTTTCGGCGCGCTTCACGGGTTAGCGTCGATTACCTTCAAGGCGGATCAGACTATTTCGGGAATCGCGGTGAATCTCCTTGCGCCCGGAGGGGCGATCTATTTCTGCAAGGCGATCTTCGACGGCTCGACTCAAACGAAACCGGTAAGCCTTGAAAGCAAACTGCCTATGGCGTTTTCGGCTTTGTTTCCGAAGGATTCTTTTTTCAGCTATATGTTTAAAAATTATATTTCCGTATATTTTTGTCTGCTTCTTGCTTTGGGGATTTGGTTTTTGCTTGTCAAGACGAAGCTGGGACTGCGGATTCGGGCGGTGGGAGAGCATCCGCGGGCCGCGGCGACGTTGGGAGTGAGCGTATTCAAAGTCCGCTACTTCTGCGTGATTCTGTCGGGAGTATTGGCGTCCTTGGGGGGCGCGGTGATTCCGCTGTCAACGGTATCCTATTTTTTTCCGGCTATTATATCGGGGCAGGGATTTATCGCCATCGCCGCGGTGATTTTCGGCAAGTTCAAGCCCGGAAATACCGTTCTTGCGTGTATGCTCTTCGGATTCTGCAAATCCCTTTCCCTCACGCTGGGCAATCCTAAGTTCGGTCTCAGCGTATCGGTTCACCTTCTGAGCGTGATTCCGTATATCATTACCTTGCTGGTACTGCTTTTTATCGGGCGCAGTCACGCTCCCGCGGCAAGCGGCAAGATTTACGATCCCGCCGGAGCATGAACCGCGGACATAGAATCCGGCTTTTCTTCGGAGCCGGATTAGGGGTCTTTCTGACGCTTCTGATTGTAGCGGGCGTTGTTTTTATCCGAGGTACGCCGCCTTCTCCTCCTGAAACGTCCCCTCCCGCTCCGGCGGAGCCGCTTGCAAAACCGCCCCCGCCGGAGCCTCCGCCGCCGGAGCAGGTTTATGAAAAAACTGAAAAAAAGCTGATTTTCGTTATCGACGACGCCGGGAATAACCTGCACGATTTGGAGCCGTTTCTGCGATTTCCCGGTCCCATTACGATTGCGGTATTGCCCGGACTGCGGTATTCCGCGGAGTCAGCCCAGCGGATTCGGTCTGCCGGGAAAGCGGTACTGCTTCATCAGCCTATGGAGGCTGTCGGCGGACAAGACCCCGGACCGGGCGCAATCTACGCCGGCATGACTCCTGAAGCGGTTCGGACGGTTTTGGAAAAGAATCTGGCGGAAATCGGTCCCGTAGCCGGCATGAACAATCATCAAGGCTCAAAGGCTACAATGGACCCGGCGGTTATGGAAACGGTTCTTACGGTCTGCCGAGAGCAGGGAATCTATTTCCTCGATTCCAGAACCATCGCGGAAACCGCGGCTCCGGCGGTTGCGGAACGGCTGGGCATGAACATTGCAGAGCGGGACATATTTTTAGACAACATTCAGGAAAAAACGGCTATGCTCAGATATCTGGAGGAAGGACTGGAAAAGGCGGATCGCCGCGGAATCGCTATTATGATCGGGCATACCTGGTCTCCCGAACTTGCGCCCCTCCTCGCGGAGGCATACGCGGATTTGACGGCTAAGGGATACGCTTTTTCAACCTTGCCCAGTTTAGACTAATTTTTTCCAGTTTCCCAATAGGCATATTTTTTAAGAAAAGACGCGTTTTTTTTAAGAAAAGACGCGTATTTTTTAAGACAGGACGCGTATTTATATATACAAGGCGCAGATATATTAAGAAAAAACGCATACTTTTTAAGAAAAGGCGCATATATATTCAAAAAAGACGCATATATCTTTATATAAGAAGCGTATATATTCAAACAAGGCGCATATATATTAAGAAAAAACGCATATTTGTTTAGTCAAGACGCAGATATATATATACAAGGCGCATATATATCAAGAATGGGAGCATATATATAGAAAAAGGCGCATATATATATAGAAAAAACGCGTATTTGTTTAGTCAAGGCGCAGATATATACCTTCAGGGCGCATATATATATAAAAAAGATGCAGATATAGCCGGTTTCGAGGTTTTGCGGACTACCGCCGGCAAGCGCAGAGGGGCAGTTCCAGTCCGATGCTTTGCAAAAAGGCTTCGTCAAACAGCAGTCCGGGTACGCCGGATCGTGCGGCTATGCTTCCGTTATGCAGAAAAACTATCTCATCGGCAATATCAAACAGCATATCTAAATCATGGCTTGCTATGATTCTCGTACTTTGAAAGGACTGCAACAACTTAATGATATTTTTCCTAGCCCGCGGATCAAGCGCGGCGGTCGGCTCATCCAAGAGTAAAATATCAGGCTCCATGATCAGTATCGATGCAAGCGCGGCGCGCTGTTTTTCTCCGCCGGAAAGTTTATACGGCGGACGGTCGGCTATGTATTCCGCATCTACCGATTTCAGCGCATTAAGCGACTTTTCCCGCGCTTTTTCCGGAGATTCTCCTTCTTTCATAACGCCGAATACAACATCCTCCCAAACCGTAGGCATAAAAAGCTGATTGTCCGGTTCCTGAAATACTATTCCTGTCTTACCGGCTTCCGCTATGCCTATCTTGCCGGAACTCGGTTTCATGCAGGAAGCGATAAGCTGAAGCAGAGTAGACTTCCCCGAACCGTTTGCGCCGGCGATGCAAACACAGCTTCCTTTCTCCACAGAGAAACTGATGTTCTGAAGCGCAGATATACTGTCTTCATACCTATATGATAGATTTTCTATCTTTAGATGTTCCATAGATGTTCCATTGTCAGCCTCTATCAATTATCAACAGCATAGCCGTAATGATGCAAACCGCAAAAAGAGTAACGGTATCCCGCATTTTCCACGCAAAAACCCTCGTAAGGGGAAAAACGCCGTCGAAACCGCGGCTCCGCATCGCGAGATGTATCTTCTGAGAACGGAAAAACGCGCTCGCCAACGCGGACGCAAAAACCCCCGTATATGATCGCCAGCTCATAGCCGTACTTTGACGGGGACGGCGGAGACGTATAGACAGTATCGCTGAAAATACCCGTTCATACATAACAAACAAATATCGGTAGGTAAGCGTCAAGAGGCTTACGAGTTTCGCCGAAACCTTCAGCTTTGCGAGAACCGCGGCAAGTCCGCCAATTCCTAACGGAATAATAAAAATCATATACAGTACCGCGGCGGCGTTTATGCGGAGTATATATACTATAACCGCATTAATACTTCCTCCGCCTAAAGGAACCGTTACGCAAAGAATACCGCAGAATAGATTCACCGGTATAAGCCGCAGAAAAACAGTTTTTATGTCCCGAAACAGCAGTACAAGAACAGCGGCTGTCAGGCAAAACAGCAAAAAAACGTGCAGTATCTGTACCGCGCCGATAATCAGGATAAGACCCGCGGACAAACGGCAACGCGGGTCTGCGCCTTTCAAGGCGTCATGCTTCAATTCAAGCCGATTTAAGTACATACTGAGGCAGAAGACGGCGCAGAAACCCGACGCAGAACATCGTTAGTACGCCTTCTACAACGGCAAGAGGCAGATTAGCCGCAAAAATCAGAACAGCAACGCTGACAAGTTCTTTACCGCTCAAAAAGAGCGAAACTGTTACCAACGCCGAACCGGTTATAACCGCAACGAAACCGCCGGTAAAAGCCGCGGCAAGCCGCCGTTTCTCGGGGAAGAGCCGCCACACTCCGTAGGCGGCAAGCGCGGCTGTTCCCATAATAGTTGCGTTCGCTCCGAGAGAGAGAATTCCCCCAAATTGCAGGAGCAGTCCTTGCAGGAGCAACGCTACAAAAAGCCCGGGCAACGCGCTCCAGCCCAGCAGAATCCCTGCAAGCCCCAAGACGGTCAGGTGAATACTTGAAGGACCTACCGGAACGTGTACCAGAGAAACAAGAAATAAAACGCTGGAAACAAGGGCTGTTTCAGGCAGTTTTTCTACCGGCGTTTTCTTCAAGCCGAAGCCGATCCCCGCTACAGCAACAGCCCAGCCGGTTCCAAGAACCGGCGCGGAAAGAATACCTTCGCTAATGTGCATGACCTCGCTCCTTTAGACTTTACGGCTTGCGATGAAACCGTAGACCGCAAAAACATTGAGAATCAGACTAAGCCCCAAGAGAAGCCGTAAAACAAGAGGCGTACTTCCCAGTCCGCCCCCGGAGGAAACCGCGCCCCCGGAATCTCCGGTTTCAAGGCTCTGAACCGGTATCATAATGCTTCCCAGATGCCCCATGCCGTCTTCAGCGTCGATCTTCCAATCGCCTGTTTCGTCCGGCATAAACATAAAATATCCGTTCCGGTCGGTTATGCTTTGAAGTATTTCCATATCCGGCTGAGACGGCGGGTACACCCGGATTTTAGCGTACATCATGGGTTCGCCGGTACTGTACTTAAAATATACCGACTGCGCTTTGTTTGACTCGCCTCCGATCATATTAAACGCCTCGACCCCGTGTCCGAAAACCTCAGCCGGAAACAGTAAACCGGCTGTCAAAACAACAGCCGTATAAACCATACGCTTCAAGGCTATTTCCTCACGGCAAACACTGCCCAGGAAGTATAGGATTCCGCATCAAAATAGGCGTTGCCCGAAACGTCCGCGGTATAAGCGGCTTTTACAACCCATATATCTTTTGCGGCGGAAGGTATATTCACCGTAACCTGACCGGAAGCGTCAGTTTTACTATCTTTTACCGCCCATGCTTCCTCGTCTTTGGAGTTGTAGCTCTTGTAGGTAGCGTATATATCCGCGTTGCGGAGAGGCTGTCCCCGCAGAAGCACTTTGAATACCGCGGGCTTGCCGGCTGTAATATCCGCGGGATTAGTTACCGGCACGATTTCAAGGGGCAATCCCAAGGGCTGGGCGAACGTTTTATCCTGCGAAGCAGGATTAATGTAGATTTTACACCACCCCTCGCTGAAGGTAGTTTTGGCGACGCTGACTCCCAATGCCTTAACGGTCGCTTTTGTCGCGGTTTTCGCGCCTAAAGGAGTCGCATTGGAGTAGCGGCCTACGCTGTTTACCAAGATCATGGCCGGCGCGCCGTTGGGAAGCGCGAAGCTCGCGGTCAAGGCTTTTTGGGTTTCATTCCGGGCGACGGTCACCTGCGTGTCCAGAAGTTTGTTGTTCTGCAATACGAAAAAAGCGTTTCGGGACGCATCCTGCACTCCTTCCGGTATCATAAAGTGGTGCGTCGAGTATACGATCACCTGAACCGTATCTCCGGGCTTGTACTCTTTGGCGTCCGCGGGGGCGGCGAACCATTGATGCGCCGACGCGCTGACGCTCAAAAGAACGCTTAATATGAGCGCGATTTGTATTTTCATGCTGTTTCTCCTAAAAATAGTTTTACTGTTTTACCGCGAACGCTACTATTGCGGCGTTATTGTCTTCATCGGTGTCGGGATACGCGGAGCGGCGGGTATCGCTCACTCTGACAATCCAGATGCCGCTGTTGGTGATGCTGAAGGTTGCTTCCCCTTTCCCGTCGGTTTTTGAGGTCTGCGCGTAGGCGTTTGCGGTCTTGTAGTTGTAGTAATCGTAGGTTGCGGCTATTTCGGCGTTTGCCAGAGGCTGACCTTTGTACAGTACCCGGAACCGAGCCTTAGAACCGCGCTTTATGCCCGCGGGATTGTCTAAGGGTATTATTTCGAGGTCTTGTCCTAAGGGCGTATTGAAGGTCGTATCGCTTGCGCTGGGATTAAGGTAATACTTTGAGTATTTTGCGAAATACCGGGCTTTTGCGACGGTTTTTCCCTTATTCGCCGCCTGAACTTCCTTTTTCGCGCCGTCGGCGTAGCTTCCGTCGGTGAAGAGGCAGTAAAAGCCTCCTTTCCGGTTGCCTACTATGATAGTAGGAACGTCGTCGGACAGCCGGTATGTCGTTTCATACCAAAGCCGGTCGGCGTTCTGCCGGAGCGGGAGCGCGGGACCTTTCACGCCGTTTTTCACCGGGTATACTTCGTTGACCGTTACCGGTTCAAGCTCTTCGCCGACGGTAAAATAGTGGGTAGACAGGGCGTTAATTTGGACCGTATCTCCTGATTTGTAATCCTTGACTTCGTTAGGTATTACAAAGAACTCATGAGCCGATAGAACGCTGGACGTCAGCGCGAATACGGCGCATACAAAAAAGACCCTTTTCATCATGTACTCCTATAACGGTTTATAGGGAGTTCATCTCCGATTTTGTTGTCCTTTCAAGGAATGGTTTTGGCTGAGTGAGATTTCATCATCCCGTCGCGGAATGAAAGAGAGGGCTGACCCTCGACGGCTTCCTGCCGATAGAATAAGTATATAAAAACCTTCTCAGCCTGTCAAGGGGTTTAAGAGGCGTTTTTCAGAATTTTTTTTTTAGATTTTTTTAAAAAAATCTTTTTTAAAAAAATCCGAAAATTTCCAGACGAGGCTTTCTTCAAGATTTCTAGCGTCCCGAAAAATAAATTTTCTATAGAAAATTTATTTTTTTCATATTTTATACCTTCCTTTTATTACGATACGGGCGTAAATTTCCTTACCGTTAAGTTTAAATCTATGCCCATAATGCGGATTGTCTTCAACATATCTATCAATGCCAATGATCTCAAACTGTTCAGGATTATATTTATCCAAAAACGTTACGGGAACGCCCATAACGCCGTCATAATCCGCTGGTATATCGCTATATTTACTGACATTAATAGCATTATATTCATCATATTTGGGATATTCAGCCGGATTATAGTGTCTGAAAAGAATCAATTTTTCGTGGCGTTTTTTATGGTCTAAGTTGGTGAACCACGCAATATTACCCATACTAAAATACTTAACGCCGTTTTCAATTTTTATTCTTGTTTCAGTTTTTATGTCATAATGCGCTGGAACCTGAAACCATTTTGTTCCGCCGTTGTCTATACCCAGCCAAATTTTATTTTCTTTGATGAGTTGAAATATTTCTTTATAAGAAATATTGTTTTGATTCCCGATTATCAAAAACTTTTTTTCGTATTCCATAAGTTGCGCGACATATTCGCGAAAGAGGCTGAACGGCGGATTGGTAACGATAATATCCGCCTCTTTGAGCATTTCGATACATTCAGGCGAACGGAAATCGCCGTCTCCGTGCAGGCGCGCCAAAGCGTTTTTCCGGTTTCGCAAAATGTATTCGACAAGGGGAAGCCCTCGCGCTCCGTCCGCGTTTTCGTCCGGCATCTCGGTTATTTCAATTTTATGCGGATGTTTGGTTGTCTTGTTTTCCATGCTCTCATGGTTAAAAAGAGACAATTCCATGTTGGCAATAGACGAGCCGATATAGCAACTTGCCATTAGTTTTTTCAGCCCTAAATGATTGAAAAGCAACGCGAAATATTTGAAAAATTCGCTTTCATACGGGTCATCGCAGTTGCAAAAAATGGTTTTCCCCTTGAAATGTTCCGCATAATGGGAACATTCCCGTTCTATGTCAGCAATTTGAGTATAAAACTCATCGTTTTTTGCCTTGCCCGCGGCGTTTAATGTTTCGTTTCCCATAGCTATAACGATAAACCCGCAGTATTTTTTTTGTCAAGCATCCTTAAGTATATGTTTTTGTGTACTTTTTACCTGCGAAGCAGAGGCGCATCTGGAGGACGCGCCCGCGCCGCCGATTCTACGCCGCCCGCGCTTCATCTTTTACTTCTCCGATTTTCTTCTATAACATTGAAGGGAAAACCTTTGCGGACAGTATCAATTACCGCGTCCCGCTGTTTTTCATTTTAATTAAAATACGCCAGTATAATCCTTTCCCTCTGATAAAATTAATATCGTCAGGGAAATCTTGCCCATCGTGGTATCTGCTATTTCCCAAAATTTCAAATTGCTCTGGATTATATTTATCCATAAAAGAAATCGGCACGCCCATAACGCCATCGTAATCCTCTGGTATTTCATCTGTTTTGTTAACATTGATTGCGTCATAGTTGTCGTATTTGGGAAATTCTTCCGGCGTATATTTTTTCCAGAGGCGTAATTTTTCGTGCCGCTTCTTGTGGTCTAAATTGGTAAACCACGCGGATGTTGACCGCCCTTTAACAACGCCGTCCACTATTTTATAGGAACTGCCTTCTTTTTTTTCGGCTACCGCTTTTTTTGCAAAATATTCGGGAACATCAAACAGCATATCCACGCCCATCGGCGTGTGACCTATCCACATCTTGTTTTCTCTAATCAATTTGAACGTTTCTTTATAGCCAATCGCGTTTTTATTTCCAATTATTAAAAACTTTTTATCATATTCAATTAATTGCGCCAAATACTCGCGGAAAAGAGAAAACGGAGGATTAGTAACAACAACATCCGCCTGCTTTAAAAGTTCGACACATTCAGGACTGCGGAAATCGCCGTCTCCGTGCAAAACTCCCCATTCGTTCCGTTTGATAAAGGTATCAAAATCATTTCCTACTACGTCATCTACGCGTCCCGCGCCGTCGTAAATACAATAGACCGCTTGTTCGTCAAGGTCTTGACTGAATAAGTCTGGGTTGAGATTTTTATAGCAAGCGGCGATAATCTTTTTAAGCCCAAGTTGACAAAATCCCGTAAAGAAATAACGAAAAAAATTGCTCGTCCGCGGGTCGTCGCAGTTACAGAGGATGGTTTTACCCCGGAAATGCTCCCAGTAATGACCGCATTCCCGTTCTATATCAGTGAGTTGCGTGTAAAATTCATCGTTTTTGGCTTTGGTCGCGGCGAGCAAGGCGGCGTTTTTTGCAAGTTTACCCATATCTGTAGCTATAAACCCGTAGTATCCCTTTGTCAAGAGGTATGAGGGGCGTTTTTAAAAACTCCGCTGAATCCCTATTCCATAATGCCGGTTCTCTGTGGTATGCTCGCGCCATGAACAGTGAAGAGACTGCTACAGCTCTCATCAGCGGCGCGTCTAAGATACTGCGAGGCAAGCGGCCGTTTCTGGAGTTGCTGACCGCGGGACTGCTGGCCCGGGGACACGTGCTGATTGAGGATAATCCGGGACTGGGAAAAACGACGGTAGCGAAAGCCTTTGCCCGGCTTATCTCGGCGGATGATGGTCCCCTGGTGTTCAAGCGGATTCAGTTTACTCCAGACCTTCTTCCTTATGATATTACCGGAGTCGATGTGTTTGATCCTGAAAGCCGTTCCTTCCGGTTCGTACCCGGACCGGTGCTTGCCAATATCGTTCTCGCCGACGAGATTAACCGAACCACCCCGAAGGTACAGTCCGCTCTGCTGGAAGTGATGGCTGAACGGCAGGTGACCATCGGGCAGGCGACGCATCGTCCGCCGGAGCCGTTTTTCGTTATCGCCACTGAAAATCCTATCGAAAGCGAGGGAACCTTCCCTCTTCCGGCGGCTCAACTCGACCGGTTTATGATGCGCCTCTCCCTGGGCTATCCTGAGCGGGACGCGGAACTCGCCATACTGGACGAAAATCCGGGCGAGTACGGGCTGAACCGGCTTGAGTCCGCGGTGACGGCTCAGGATTTTCTCGCCGCGCAGGAAACCGCGGCGCAGGTGTTTTGTCATCCTTCCCTGAAAGAAGCGGTAGCCGATATAGTCCGGGAAACCCGGGTTCATCAGGGGTTTGCCTTGGGCGCGTCCCCCCGGGCGAGTCTGCACTTCTTGAGCGCGGTAAAAGCCTTAGCCGTGGTCCGGGGCAGAGCTTTTGTGACCGATGAGGACATCGTTGCGTTGGCTGTTCCGGTGCTTGCCCATCGGGTGAAACTGCGGGACCCTCGTTCTCAGGTGGAACAGCGTATCCGGGAGATATGCCTTGCGCGAATCGACGGCATTAAGACCCCGTGAACCGGAAGACGCCCCTTTCGGCGTATTCCTTGCGGATATGATTCCCGTGCCTACCACAATGGGGGTTTTTATCCTGATTCTCACGATTCTTGCCTTTACGGCCGGCAGTATCCGCAACGAAGGCGCGCTCATTTTGGTCGGAGCCGTGTTTCAAGCGGCGTTGTGCTACTGTTTTTTCACGATTTTTGTCCTTTCCTGCATCCACAGGAAACCGGTCCAGTCGGTAACATCGCGTATTGTTACAAAACAAGCCGATCCGGGAACGCAGGTTGAGTATATCTTCATAACAAAAAAAGATAAAGAAAAATTTTTCAGGATGCCCGGAATTCTGATCAGGTATGAACTGCGGCTTTACACGAAGGACGGCCGATATGTTCAGCATCTGTTTGATCCTGATTGCGCGCGAACCGGGACATTTCCCGCGCCTGAGCGGGGCGCGTATTACACACGGTACGATGAGTTTACGCTGTTCGACGCTTCCGGTTTTTTTCGGCTGGCTTTTCGTATTCCTCACGATGCGGGTCCGCGGCTGTTGGTACTGCCTCAGCGGATAGATAAACCGATACCGGCGAACATCCGTTCCGGGGGAAGGGTCCAGCGGCAGGAGCCTCGGCTTCTGCGGACCGATACGCTCACGGATCACCGCCCCTACATTCCGGGAGACGATCCTCGGCGGATCAACTGGAAACTCTACGGACATTTGGGAGACCTTTTTGTCCGGGAAGGCGAGCCTGAACCGCCGCCTCATTCGCGGCTTCTCATTGTGGTGGATTCTCAGGCTGATTCCGCGCTGTACGCCGCCGAAGATGCCCGCCGCGGAACTGACCGGCTCTGCGAAAACGCGTTAGCATTGGCTCTGCTGTATGCCGAGCGGGGCATAGACGTCGCCGTGGGATATATCGGCGGGGGCATCTGCCGAGGGACGCCCCTGGAATTAGCCGGCGCGCTGGCTCATCCTGCGGCTCTGCCTCTATCGGCTCAGGAAGACCTGCCCTGTTCGTCGGACGATGAGGGACTGCTGATTCTGGCTCTGCCTCGTCTGCCGGCGAAAACCTCAGCCCTTGACCGATTGTTCGAGAAAACTCTGCAAGAAACGGATGTGGCTTTTCTCTATGACGATGAACGCCTTGCAGGTCCCGCAACCGCCTGCGCGGAACGGTATGCCCGCAAAACCGGGATTCACGCCCAAAGCGTCAGACTGCTTTGAGCCTTGCCCTTTTGAGTCCCTGAGCCTATCCTCCGATAGCGGACATTAATCGCTGTTCAAGGGGCTTCTGGGCTTGGGGCTTGGTAAAACAATGAGAAGCAGGCTTCAGAGCCGCCGCATCGAGCAGGGCTTGGCGGATAGCCCCGCCGGAGCCTTCGCTCCGAAGTATGGCTTTCAGGTCTATCCCGTCGGCGTAGCATAAACAGGGCTTGAGCATACCATCCGCGGTAAGGCGTATGCGGTTGCAGATATGACAAAAAGAGTGACTCATAGCGCTGATAAACCCGATGCATCCCTTGAAACCCGGAATGTGATAATATACCGCAGGACCAGCCCCTTTCATGGTCGTATCTTCTATAACTCCGGCGTAGGACGCCCGGATTTGCTCCAAAATCACGTCGTTTCTTACGCCGTGAAATACACTGCCGTATCCTATAGGCATCATCTCGATAAACCGCACCGCAAGGGGCAAAGTTCTGGCAAGCTCCGCTAAATTACGCCATGCCGGTTTCCCGCCGTCGTCGATAAGAACCGCGTTAACCTTCACCCTGATATTTCGGGCAATGCTCTCATGGATCGCGGCGATTATATCGCCCACATGAGCGTAGCCGGTAGTCGCCTTGAACCGCTCTGGGTCAAGGCTGTCGAGACTGACCGTAATTCCGTCGATGCCCGCAGAGCATAGCCCATCGAGATGCCGAGGCAATAGTACGCCGTTAGTGGTAAGGCTCACCCGTTCAATCCCTGCCTTGCGTTTCAGTTCATCCACCAGCGCGGGAATCCCGTCCCGCACCAGCGGCTCCCCGCCGGTAAGTTTGATAAAGCGGATTCCAAGATGAGACCCTTCAATACAGACCCGCGTCATCTCCTCATAGCTGAGAAGCTCTTCTGCGGGAAGCGGCTGTACGGTCTCAGGCATACAGTAAATACATCGGAGATTACAGCGGTCAGTTACCGAAATCCGCATATAATCAATGCTCCGGTTATACAAGTCAATCATATCTTTATCGAGTTATGTTAGTATACCATTAATCCGTAATTTATGCAATCTGCGGATATTTTTCTATCATCGCGCTAATTGTTTGTTATTACAAAATATCTTTAGATCGTCTCCTGTTTTTGGGGGCGCGTAGCGAATCTGACGGCGTAGCCGATAGCGTTTACGAGACTCGATTCATTCGCGGCTCCCTGCCAAGCGTGATTGAACGCTGTTCCGTGATCAACAGAACTTCTGATAATAGGCAGTCCCAAAGTAATGTTGACGCCGCTGACGGACTGCCATTTCCCGTTTTTGTACTGAAAACCGAGGGTTTTAAGGGGAATATGACCTTGATCGTGATACATGGCGACGGCAATATCGTACATACCGCCCCGGGCTTTGGAAAAAACCGTATCCGGCGGAATCGGTCCTTCCGCGTTGATTCCCTGCGCCTGCGCGGATAGTATTGCCGGCGTAATCTCCTCGATTTCTTCTCTGCCGAACATACCGTTTTCTCCGGCGTGCGGATTCAATCCTGCTACGGCTATTTTGGGGTTCTCAATGCCCAACTGTTTGCAGGTATGATACGCTAAGGTTATCACTTCCAGCACCCTATCTTTCTTAACTCGGTCGCAGGCTTCCCGCAGAGATACATGAGTCGAAACATGAACGACCCGCAGAGATTCATCGGCAAGCATCATGGAATACTTCTTGGTTCCGGTGAGATCCGCGTAAATCTCGGTGTGTCCCGAATAGCGATGCCCCGCCAGATTGAGGGCTTCTTTGTTAAGCGGATTAGTTACGGTAGCGTCGATGTCTCCCGCAAGCGCGAGTTCTATCGCTTTCTTTACCGCTGAAAACGCCGCAGAGCCGCTCATCGCGTCTACCGCGCCTATCTTGAGCTTTGGGAGTTCCACGTTACGCAAATCGTACACATCAATAGTACCGAATTCAAATCGACAGTCTGAGATAGACGTTACCGGATGAATCAGCATATCCCGCCGCTTTACCGCTTCTTCCGCGGACTTTTTAAGAACTCCCGCATCGCCTATCACAACAGGGCGGCAGATGCCGTATATCCGCTCCTGAGCCAGCGTTTTAACCGTGATCTCCGGACCTATGCCGGAAGGGTCTCCTAAGGTAATGCCTATTACAGGTCTTTGACGCATCCTTTCTCCTCCTTACACGCCGAGCCAGCGCAGTATTTCTGTCAGCGCGTCTTCATTGCCGAAGCGGCCGCTTTTGGTGATAATATACCGGTTTTCGTAGCGGCCGCCTACAATACAGCCGATGGGAATACCCGGACAGATTTCAGCAAAGGGACGAATACCCGCCGCGCCTAAGCGTCTGCATACTTCTAACGACGTATCTCCGCCGGTAGTTATTATGACGGGAAACAGAAAGTCTTCCATCAGTCTGCCGGCTAATACTCCCAACGCGGCGGAAATTGCGGCGCAGTCCGCGTTGCCCCGCGATACGGTTCCCGCGGGGATTTCCGCTTTGAACATACTCTCAACCGCGATAATGCAAACCGGAACCTTCTTCTTGAGCTGTTCCGCGGCTTCCTGATACGCGGCGCGTACCGCGTCTCCGATTTGGTTCTGCGTCACAAGATCGGACTTAAACCGGATAACCGGAACGGAACGGGCTTGAGAAAGAAAGACTATCTGATCAGCCGTTTCTCCCTGCCTCGTTCCGGCGATAACCAGCGCAGGAGCGTATCCGTCAAGCGGAACCGAAGGCTTGGGGATACCCTTCGGAACTGCGGCGAGACGGGCTACCTGATTCGCCAATCCCGCCGCGCCTGCAAGAATATGAGGCTTCTCCAATACCGCGGACATACGATACACCGTTTCCAAATCATCGTCGCTGACCGCGTCGGCGACAAATACCCTGACGCCCGCGGCATATCGGGAAAGCGTATAGTCTAAAGCCGCCTTACAGCCCCGCCGGATTATATCCAGCGGGATAGATTCAGTAGGCTTGCGGGACTCTGCAAACACCGTTACTGCGTTTATCTCCGCCGGATTCGTTCCGCCGCCGGATTTCAAAATACCCCCTTCTATAACGCTCCGATTGACCGGAAACGAAGGAGCCGCAACCGCTAAGGGAAGATCAAGCTCGTCCATTACCGCGGCTAACTCGGCTCCGGGATTTCCCCGCAATACGGAATCGACTTTTTTATAAACCTTCTCCGGTTTCAGCCGGACGAGCATATTTCGTATCCTATCGCAGGCTTCAGACCGGCTCATATTGCGAGTATCTGAATTAAGCGCGACAACCTCATACCCGGCGCAAACCGACGGATCAGGCGGCTCCGGGCAGGCTACAACCAACGCGGAAAAACCGCGCTTAACGAATTGAATTGCCGTATCGTTCGCGCCGGTGAGATCGTCCGCCAGTATTAGTATCCGCATATACTATACACAGCAAAATATATGCCAATCCGTATATTAGGAAAAGGGTTGAAAATCATACGGTTTTATGCCATAGTCCCCGGAAGTATGTTTCGTTTTTTAACATACCCGCGTTTAAACCTAAACGGAACCGCAAGACCGCTTTGTGGAAACGTTGATCGCTGACTTTCTAAAAATTTAAAAATATTTCCGGGAATCCAGCAGAATGGTAACTGGTCCGTCGTTGATATAGGAAACCTCCATGTGAGCTTGAAAAACGCCGGCTTCACAAAGAATTCCCTGTTCCCGAATTTTATCCATAAAGTATTCATACAGCGTTTCGGCGATTCCCGGCTCCGCGGCTTCCGAGTAAGAGGGACGCCGTCCCTTCCGGGCGTCCGCCAAGAGCGTAAATTGCGATACCGCAAGCACTCCGCCCCGGACGTCTTGTACCGAAAGATTCATCTTGCCTTGAGGGTCTTCAAAAATCCGAAGCCCTCCGATTTTTTCCGCCAGATACGCGGCATCCCCGGGCGTATCTCCCTGAGCCACGCCTAGATAGACCAGCAGTCCCGAATCAATGCGCCCGCGCACCGCGGCGTCCACCGAAACCGAAGCGTCCCGAACCCGCTGAACCACGGCTCTCACTTGCCGGCTCCTAATCTAAGCCCTGACTGATGCAGAGCCACTCCTTCGAGCTTAATATCCAGTCCTTTTTCCGCGGTTACGGGAATCACTTTCCCTAAAACTTCCAACGGCTTTTCGGTATTGACCGCGGCCGAAAGATTAAACGTCACCGGTACAACGCCCTGCAAGGCGTTTCTTTTCATATCATACCCCACAAGAAGATTAAAAGAGGTGGCGCTTTCTCCAACCTCAAGATTGGCGGCCATTCCCTGCCATATAATATAACAATCCCTATACAAGATCGGCTCCCGAATCACCTCGGCGTAGTCGAAGCGATCCTTTAGGGTATCGAAACCCGGAATATCCATATATGAAATAAGAAACCGCGCCTTTGTTTTAATCGGTTCCGAAGCGTTAGATTCCAGCAGGCGGTTGAGCGCGACTTTCGCCGCTTCATCGCGGTATTTGGTAAAAAGGTCCCGAGCTTCTTCGTAGGTATCGAATATCTGTCTGCTGGTCATCACGTACCGGTAACTCCCCTCGATCTGAACCGGCGCGTCCCGCTCTTCCCGATTCAGCGCGCTGGTAACGAAACCTTCCCGTTCAGTCTTGGGAGCGATCTTGATAGGCGATGGAATCACTTTCAGCGTAATGAGCGTTCCCGCGCCGAGAACCCCTATCAGCAGAAAACAGAAGATAGGCGCCAGCACATCCGATGCCCCAAGGGGCGCATGAGGCAACGGCGGAAAAAGCCGGACCAGCTTTTTGGAATCAACCCAAGCGGAAAGCTCCTCGGTTCCCGAATATTTGCGGATTACCTTGAGCGCTTTTTTCGCTATTTTATTGTGTTCATCCAAATCCTGTACTTCAAGATAAAAGTCTACCGCCCGATCCGTATCTCCTCGGCGGAGGTACAACGCGGCCAAACCAAGCAATACCGTAGGGTCCCGCATCTTTATATCTCTGGCGAGTTTAAAATAGGTAAAAGCTACATTAAAAATCCTTGTATGAAGATATGCAAGAGCCAACATATAATAATAGGTAAAAACTCCGTGATACCGGTTTACTTCAGGCTCCAAAAGTTTTATGGTATTATCATACTTTCCTCGTCTGAGCAAACGAGCCGCTTTGGTTAAAATAGGATCACGGTTCATGAGCCTTTTAACCGCGCCACCAGGGAGGACTTGTCCGGCGCGTTAAAAAACGCCGACCCAGTCACCATCACATCAACTCCCGCCTCCCGGACCATGCGTGCGGTAGCCTCATTGATCCCGCCGTCTACGGAAATCAAAAACCTAAAACCCCGCTGTTCCCTTATCTCGACCAGCTTTTGTACCTTTTCAAGACATTCAGGGATCAATTCCTGTCCGCCGAAGCCCGGATTGACCGTCATCACCAGCGTCAAATCAACGAAGGGAAGAAGCGGTTCAATAGAGGATACCGGCGTAGAAGGCACGACGCTGATCCCGGCTTTCTTCCCCAAACCGCGGATTCCCGCCAAAAGCCGATGCCCGTGAACAACCGCTTCCGCATGAAACGTAATATAATCCGCCCCGGCTTGAGCGAATGAGTCGATGAACTGTTCAGGCTGATACGTCATAAGATGAACGTCGAATACGCCGGCGCTTTTATCCCGAATATCCTTCACCAATTTAGGTCCGAAAGTAAGATTAGGAACGAATTTTCCATCCATTACATCAAGATGAACCCATTCCGCTCCGGCGGCGTCGATATCCGCAACCGCGGCGGCAACATTGGAAAAATCTGCCGATAGTATCGACGGCGCAACGATAGGTTTTTTCATACTACCTATCATACTCGCCCGATGGTTTCTTGTAAAGCCTCACAGCGGCGGTCGGCTTTTTTCTACTTTTTCTACAGGTGTCTTTTTACAAGCCGTACGCCTCTCGATAAACCATTTCACGCCCCGTTTGATGAACCGCGGGCGCTTCCAGCGTATAAATCGGACGCTTGTATTTCCCGAAACAGGTCGTTTTGTAGTTTCCCCGAGTATAGGCTTCCAGCGTATGTTCCCAAAAAGCCTGAGCCTCAGCAGAGCCGTCAAGCGGACGTATTTCCCAATTCCCCGGATGAGACGCAAAAACTCGGAACATCCCGCGCTTTGCGATTCCGTTGCGGCGGAATTCCGGTTTTACATAGATTTCGGCGACGCCGTAATTGGTTTTTTCACGAGGCAGTACCCAAAAATACTTGTCGATTAACACAAACCCTGCAATTTCAGCGTCGGCACAAATAAAATAAGGGATATAATCTTCATTTGTCCAATAATCGTCAAGATGAGCATAGGAAAATGCAGGATCGTCCGTGCGGTTTTTCATAGCTTTGAGCATTTCCGCAAGAAAGTCCTTCTCGGATTCGCGTATCTTTTCAATCGTTATTTCCATATAATTTCTTCGAGTATAATCAAAAGCCCATAGTTCTGCAATCCCGGCGGGAACAGGGCGTCACCTGAGCGTTCTGCGGCAAATGTCAAGGATAACCGATTTGAAATAGTCCAGCCCGATGGGTTCTATCTCAAGGGGAATTTGGGTAAAGTCGTAAAATTCGAGGACTTCCTCGTCTTCAATG
>JAIRPH010000187.1 GCA_031257135.1 Spirochaetaceae bacterium | reverse complement strand
GAGCAGTATTCATAACCGCGCCGAAACGTTATAGGCCGATGATTTTTCCCAGAAAACTTCAGGAAAAGCGGCGTATAACGTCATATACCTCCGAAACGTTTTTCCGCCGAGTATGAATAACCGTCCCGCCGCGCCTTACCGTAAAATACCTAACGCGTCTTAGCAGGAGTATATATGTCAGATGAGAATATTGGGATGAAGCGACTATTCTAGCATGAGTAATGAGTAATGAGTAATGAGTAATGAGTAATGAGTAATGAGTAATGAGTAATGAGTAATGAGTAATGATGTTCGGCGTTTTTAATCTGCATTACCATTTTTACCGTACCCTTTTAGGTTCTTCCCGCTTTTCGGCAGGGTAAATAGACTATACTGAATTACGAAAAAAACGTCAAGGGCTTCCAACGGATTTTTACAAAAAATATTTTTTTAGAAAAAATTAAAAAAGTATCGTATACAGTGAAGTTTTTTTTGAAGCAGATATACGAACGAAAGTTTGAGAGAAACCTTCTACTATCTTCTACTATTAAACTGAATTCATATGCCTGTATATTGATATACTATAATTTTACTCAAGTATTTTTTACACGGTATTTTGTATATTTTTTATACAGCCCGCCGGAACCCGAGAGCGCGTATACAATCCGATTACCCGAGGTTTTTCTTGTTTTTGATATAATTTACTATTTTTTCGCCTAATATCTTTTTTATTGTCCTTTTAACAACAAGTTTATATAAAGATTTTAAGCCGATATTATCTACGTTTTTGGTTTTTAGTCTTTTTAGTTCTTCGTATAGTTTCAAAACATAATCATCATTTTTATATTTTTCATAAAACGCCCACCGTTCCTTTACGGACAGCTTTACTTCTTCAGAAAGCCAACTTCCGGCGTAATGGTGTATCGCAAATGTATTCCCGGTCGTTTTTATTTGTCCTGTTTTGAAATCTTTTCCGGTAAAATATTCACACGGAAATATTTGATGTTTTCTATCAGAAAAACCATCAAATAATATATCCCTCATTATACTCGGAAGAAATACAACAGGATTAACAAAATCACGATTATGATAATCCAAACATTTTTTTATATAAGGATGCCCTTTTACCGCGCCAAAACATCCTGCTTCTATAGCTTTTGTTTGATCATTTTCAAAGGCGAGCATTAATTCAGTATTCAAAAGTTCATCGAAGGGTTTGGCAACCTCAATATCCATATCAAGGTATATGCCGCCATGATTATAAACAGCATAAAGCCGAATATAATCCGCCGCAAAAGCATATTTTTTTGCCTCAAACGCTTGTTTTACCCATAATGAACTGTTTATATCAAAACGATCAAAGTTCCATAATATAAATTCATAACCGTGCAATACTTTTTTCCACGTTTCCATACAGAATTGTAATTTTTCCGGTATTTTGTCATTTGAGAGCCAACAATAATGTATAATTTTTGGTATCGCCATAGCAACTTTCCACTATATGCCGATGATTTTTTCTTGAATAAATTTCAAGAAAAATGGCACATACCTCTATTTAAAACGTCTTTACTTGATTCTTTTAACCGTCCCGGAATTCCTGTAGACGGATTAAGCCCTATCTTGTTTGCGAAAAGTATATAGCAAAGATTGAGATGAGAATTTTGGGATGAGCCGACTATTCTAGCATGAGTAATGAGTAATGAGTAATGAGTAATGAGTAATGATGTTCGGCTTTTTTAATCTGCATTACCGTTTTTACCGTACCCTTTTAGGTTCTTTCCTGCTTTTCGGCGGGATATTTAGAGTATACTAAACTCACAAAAAAACGTCAAGACGTTTTTACGGATTTTTACAAAAAATATTTTTTAGAAAAGATTAAAAAGTATCGTATACGATGAAGTTTTTTGAAGTAAATATATAAATGATGAAATTTGAGAGAAACCTTCGGTGTACGCCGAGAGCGGACAGTTTCCGGCGGACTCGCGCTCGACGGGCGAGCTGAACGCAGGCGGCGTTCCCGCGTCCGGCTGTGCATCGGATTTGCGTTACTTAATAATTACCTTATCCTTATTTGATTCTATTTCAGATTTAAGTTCGGCGATGGGTATCCATCTGACAAGAAAAGAGATTTCAGGGTTAAACTTATATTGATAGGGACGTATCGTCTGATCGAGATACGGAGTCAGGCGCATTTTGAAGGTAGCCTCCCAATCGCCGAGGTAATGGGTCAAATTTATATCGAAACTCTTTAATTTGAATCCTGAACTTCTCCGCAGGCTTTCATCATCGAAACGAAAAGAATTGATAAGGTCTATAAACAGATTTTCTTCTCCCGGAACTTGAGCGGGCATATCCAACATTCCTTGAAAGTAGCGGAATATCACTCGGTTCTCCGAAGTCGCGCTGAATTTAAAGCTGAGAAAGTTGGTAATATCAATCGTAAAACCCAGTTCAAAGCTGAATAGAGACCGAGTATACTGCTGTAAATCGAGTTCCAGATTTGACCGCAGATTAAACAAGAGCGAAATGCGGTCATACCAAAAAGAAGTTTTCGGAAAGTTGGCGTTGTATCCTAAAGAGAATTTTATGGGATTCAGTTTTTCCGGGTCTGTAGACTGAACCCATCCGGCGCTTTCCAAGGTATACGTTTTAGAACGAGCCGCGCTGAAGGAAGCGTTCAGACCGAACCAGCTAAGACTTGAGGTCAGGCTCGTAAATTCAGACAGCTCCGGATCGTATGATGCGTTTTGGGTGAATGAAAACGGATGAGCTTTGCCGAATTTTATGGACTCGCTCATGGCGATAACGTCGAACTTACGGATGTCCGGTTCCCAAGGGTTCAGGATTTTATGGCTGACGCTTGTTTCGGTAATCCACGCTCTGGCGGTCGCGCTTAATCCGAAAACCGCGTCTCTGGGGGGCAGTTCCAGACTGAGATTCAGGTTTTGCATTTTATCCAGCGCCGGAACAGTAACGGCGATATTCGCGGACGCCTGATGAGCGGTAATATTCTCTTTAGTCCAATCTCCCCAGTTTACCGTCCAAGAAGGGTCTGCGCCGGTTCCGTCGAAGACGGTTTTCGAGATGTTCCCGCCAAGCGTGTATTGCAGAGACGAGGTCTGCCACAACTCCAGATAGTACAGCGGCGTAAGCCCTGCGGTAAAGGCATAGGCGGTCGAGAGCATCGTAGAGCGATAGTCCGCGGCTTTCGCGTTATCTATTTTCGTCTGATCCGTCGTACCGTTGGTCGTATATTCTTCAGCCTGCTCATTGATATAGGTAAGTCCTTGCCATTGACCGCTCCCGGAAAAACGCATACTCCCGTTGTACAAGCGATGATCCAGCTTTGCCGTAATGTTTCCGTCTCCTCTCAGCGTAGTAGCGACCGAAGAAACCTCAGACCAATCAATATCCATAGCTTCGGGCCAATTCTGTTGCGAAGAGCGGAACCGCAGTTCCGTCGCGCTGTTGGGACTCAACTGATAGGACAGCGTCAGCTTAGGGTCTCCGGCCGCGGGCAGATTGAAAGACTGTTTTAGCTCGGGAATGATCAGCCGATCTCCGGTTGAGCCGCTCTGAAATTCCGCGCCGGCAGTTTCCGCGTTTGTTTCCCAGGGAGGTTTCGGCGTCCCGATGCCCTTAAAAGGGTCTTCCTGCGGCTCTTCCTGCGCCGGAGCGTCTGTTCCTCCTGCGCTGTTTCCCAGCGTAAGAGGCGTTCCTGCTATCGAAGCGTTTATAGAATAGATAACAAATTTTTCAGGAAAGAAAAACATCCGGTTAGGCGAAACGGCGTTGGTTATCTCCGCTGATTGCCTGCTTCTAAAGTTTACCGAAGTAGTGTTCGACAGAGAAACAGAAGAAATATAGGGATCGACTTTAAGCGTTTTAAGCGGAAGCGTTCCCAGAGAACCGGCGAGCCGCCATTGATAGTCTCCTAAAATAGTTTCGGTAGTGGTTAGGGGTTCGTCGTTTTTGAAGAGCTTAATCCAATCCATTTCTTCAGAGCGTTTTAAAAAATCCCGATCCGTGTAGGGATCGGAATAAAACGGAAACGCCCAAGACAGGGTTCCTGCCTTTCCGGTTATGGAACTCTGCGTCGTAAAACGGTATCGGAACGGCACCTCCAGTCCGAACAGCCGGGAAGAGTTCCAGTTGTCAACGCCCTGATAAAAGGGCGAATAAGACGAACCAATCAGGTATACGTCTCTGGTAAAACCGATCCCTCCGGATAAGTCCACTGCGCTTAGAATCCCTTTCTTAGGAAACGCAAACTCCGTGCCGAGATATACTCCTAAATTCGAGTATACGTCGAACAGTACCGAAAGCCGCTTATCATTTGCGCCGGTATATTTTTTGCCGGTACTCCGCAGGAAAATTCCTTCCCGAACTTTTTCCGTATCCGCTCCGTTTCCCATTATTTTGGAAAGGGAGTTTCCCGATTCGGAATTCGCTTTAGGTCTGCCCCATATATACGTCGTGGTCTGTAGAAAATTGCCGAGCCGCGAATTATGCCCGATAGTCGGACCTATTACAGGATGAAAAATAACCTCGTCCGCGGCGAAATAAAAAAAGGGGAAATACATCAGCGGAATTTCCCCAACTTTCAGCACCGCGCTCAGCACAGCCCAATCCGAACCGGGCAGAAGCCAGAGCTTGTACGCGCTCAGAGACCAGTACGGCTCTTCGGTCTTGGCGTTTGTGATTTTGGCGTCGCTCAACACGGTTACTTCCTCGTCGCTCCGGGATATAACCGACCCTTCAAAACGATAGGTCGTTTCGTCACTGCTCAAAGCCCGTTCGCTTATGCCGTCGAGAAAAAGGCTCGACCAGTTGTCCAGATTTACGGTTATTGATTCGCCCTTAAAGGTTTCAATCGTATCGCCTCCTTTTTTCTCGTATTTGACGCCGCCGGAAGCGGTCATCACGTTCCGAGTCCGGTTGTAGAGGATTTCCTCCGCTTCAATCCGATGTACGTCCTCGCCGTCTTTGAGGCTGATAATCACGCCGCCCCGCAAACGGGCGTACTCTTCATGCACCGCGTCCAGCGTAAAGTATTCCGTGGTTTTGGCGGATTCAATCGTGATAAGCCGTTGTTTCCCAGCCGCCGGCGCGCCTGCGGGGCTGGGCAGGTTATAATACGCCCGCAAGCGGTTCGCTAATTCTTCTTTTGCGCCGCCTTCGCTCAGGTTTAGACGCCGGCACCAGTCCGCAAGCTCGGCGAGGGTAGAGGTTTTGATGTCCATTTCGGCTACCTGCTGTTCCGGGGTGAGGGCGGTTTCCGCGGGCGCAGGCGTTTCCTGAGCCGGCAGGAGCCAGCCGATTGTCAGCAGTAAAAACAGAAAAGCCCGGGACCGGAGTCCTTTCATCGGCTCCGCTTCCGATCCGGCGGTTTTTCGGCATTATCCTGAGGATATACCGCCGCTTTTGTGTTTTCGATGATCCGCGTATTCATGGCATACCAGCATAGCGATTCGCCGCGTATCTTGCAAGTGGGCGGTCTCGGCTTCCCTCGAAAGGAGCGGTCCGAGCCGGAAGCCTGCGCCGGTTGCCGGCTTTTCTCTTTCGCGGTAATATCGTACTATTGCGCTCGCGGCAGATTGCCGCTAGGAGGAGAATCATGTTTTTGTTGTTTATCGGCGGAACCGAGTTATCGAAAGTTCCGGGGCTTTCCGCGGCAGGAGCGAATCCTGAAGTCATACCCTTTACCGCGCCGGCTGACGCCGACGTCATTCGGTCTGGGCGTCCTAAAATTATTTCCGCGCTTCCCCTCGATCCTGAGGGGCATCCGTCGCCTGCGCTTATCACCAGAGCGGCGGTTCTCACTGCGGATATTCCGGTCTCCGTGGCGAGAGCCGGTTCTTATATTCCGCCGGCTCCGCCGTATGTTGAGTTGGGAGCCGAATTCGGCAAAGACCCGCGTCTTGGTCCGGCCGTGCCGGAGGCGAGAAACATCATGGAAGCCGCGGCGGAGCTTGCCGAAAACAGCTTTTCAAGAGAACCCTTCCTTATGATCGCCGAGTCCGTTCCCGGAGGCACCACGACCGCGCTCTTGATCCTCAGAGCTTTAGGCTATCTTGAAATGGTATCTTCCGCGGGACCTAAGAATCCGACGGAACTCAAAGAAACGGTGTGGCGGGAGTCCGCGAAACGCCTCGGTATTCAGCCCGGAGGCTTGTCCGCGGATCCGATCCGCGCGCTCGCCGAGCTGGGAGACCCAATGCAGGCGGCCGTCGCAGGCTTTGTACGCGCCCTGCCGCCGGCAACCGAAGTGGTTCTCGCGGGCGGAACCCAGATGCTTGCGGTAGCCGCGCTCTTGCAGGCTATGGGCGCGGTAAACCTTCCTAAAGTCGCCACCACAAAATATGTCAAAAACGACGGCGCATCTGGTTTTACCAAGCTGGCTCAATCCTTGGGGGTTGAGACTTGGGCGGCTCCTTTGGATTTCTCCGGTTCTCCTCATCAGGGATTGCGGGATTATGAGCGGGGCTATGTAAAAGAGGGGGTCGGCGCGGGCGGCTCTATCTTGTACGCAGACCGGAAAGGCGTCTCCATAGACCGGATAATCGCCAAAACCAATGAACTCTATTCCGAAATGGTATAGATCAGACGCCGTTGCCCTGACCCGGCGCAGATGGATGCGAGACAGCCTCTCATACCATGAGGAGATTTTTTCCTAGTATGAGGAGATTTTTTCCTAGTATGATGGGAGAAGTTCCTAGTATGAGGAGAGAAGCTCCTAGTATGAGGAGAGCTTCTCGTACCATGATGGGAGAAGCTCGTACCATGAGGAGAGAAGCTCGCGCTATGACGAAAAGCCCGAATCCTTAGAAACTACGCGCTTGCCAGCATATCGTCTAAGGAAAAAATTCCGGGGCGGGCTTTTCCGGCGGGCTTTCCCGGACCGGCGCAACGGAGGAGCCATTCCGCGGCGGTCAGCGCGCCGGAAACTAAGCCTTCCCGATTGCGGGCGGTATGGATTAACTCAATAGAATCCGCGGGAGAATCGAAAACCAGCGCGTGAGTCCCCGGCGCAGACCCGAGCCGCAGACTGGGATAGTGCAGTTCCTCCGGCGCAGGCGGTCTTTCCAGCGTTCCCCAAACCGCCGTCCGCTTCCGAGTCATTTCCGCTAATACTCGTTCCACCAGGATTTTCGCCGTCCCGGAGGGACTGTCGGTTTTCTTGTTGTGATGAGTTTCCCAGCCGCCCACATCGTATTCCGTAAACGGATCGAACAGTTTCGCGGCTACCCCGGCGAGCCGATAGAAAAGATGCACGCCCAAAGCAAAATTCGACGACCAAAGCAAGGAAGAATCAGCCAGCGTTACCGCCTGCCGTACCTCGCCGATGCGATCATACCAGCCGGTCGTACCGACTATTACGGGAATCTTCCGTTCCGTAAGAGCCAGAATGTTCGGAACCGCCGCATCAGGGCAGGTAAACTCAATCGCAACGTCCGGGCTTTCAAGCTCAGCAATGGTTTTGACGATTACAGACCCCGCAAGAGAGACGACATCCGAAGAGTCCGGCTCCACAATGCCGGTAATCCGGTGTCCCTGTTCTAAGGCGCGAAGCTCCAAGAGCTTCCCCATTTTGCCATATCCGATAAGAGCTATATTCATATTGAACCCTCAAAAAATTCTTTGTGCAGTCCTCTGACTGCTTCCGCGGCTTGAGTATCGTTCACGATAAAGCTGATATTCACCTTGCTCGCTCCTTGAGACACCATTTGCGCCTGTATCCCCGCCTGATGACACACCTGAAAAGCCCTCTGCAACAACTCTGACGACCGGCGTACATCCCCGATAAGGGTAACAATAGCTCTGCTGGTTTTCACTTCCACCGTAGCGATTTCAGTTAGAGCCGGTTTAAGAGGTTCCAGATTATAAACGGAATCCAGCGTTACCGAAATAGAAACCTCGCTGGTAGCAACCATATCGACGGAAACGCCGTATTTGGAAAAAACCGCAAATACCTTTTCCAAAAAACCTGACTGCCCTACCATGCGGGTCGATACAATGTCCACAAGCGTTACATTCCTCCGAGAGGCGATAGCCAGCACAGGACTTGGATTTTCCGCCCGTACCGAAGAGAGAATACGAGTTCCCGGAGCATTGGGATTGTAGGAATTCTTCACCAAAACCGGCGTTCCCGACTTCATGCAGGGACGCATAGCCCACGGATGCAGTACCTGCGCGCCGAAATAGGCTAATTCCGCGGCTTCTTCGTAGGTCGCCGACTCTACAGGACGGGCTTGAGGTACGATTCTTGGGTCTGCGGTGAGAATCCCGTCTACATCCTTCCAGACCTGAGCTTCTTCGGCTTTACAAGCCGCGGCAATGATGGTCGCGCTTCGGTCTGATCCGCCCCGCCCTAAGGTGGTGATTTTTCCGTCCCGGTCTTTGGCGATAAAACCGGTAATCACCGGCAGGACATCCGCCTCCAGCAGTGGATTGAGTATCTGAGGAATCCGATCCCAGCTTTCCTTTAAAAGCTCCGCGGAAGAAAAGTTGGAATCTGATATGAATCCCGCATCCCATGCGTCCATAGCCTGAGCCTTTATGCCCAAGACGTTGAAATATGCCGCGGTAATCCGCACCGACAGCCGCTCCCCAAAAGATACCAGATAATCCTTGGTACGGTTAGTCAGTTCCTTGATCATAGCTATTCCCAAGAGGAGATTTCTCAGCTCTTCCAGCAGAGGATCAATAACCTTCTGTATTTCAGAACTCAACTCCAGCTCCCGGATGGTTTTTATATGAAGCCCTGCAATCTTGTCTATTGATATAGTCCCGGCAGTTGCGGCGGCATCGGCCGCCTCCAAGAGATGATCCGTAGTGTCTCCCATAGCGGACAGTACCAGCACAGGCTTTCGTTTCAATTCCTGCCGTACAATCTCGGCAACATATCGAATCCGTTCCCCGTTGGCAACGGAACTGCCTCCGAATTTCATCACTATCATAGCGAAAGCCTACCAAAAATCGTATGTTTATGCAATATCGCCCTATAAGCCTTTGTATAGTATCCGGCGTTGACTCTTACCGCCTTTAGGCGCGGGAATTCGATACTTCAAACAGTCCGTTGCGGATGACGAACAGGGGAATTTGCGTCCGACGTTGTAATCCGGCTTTTTTCATGCCTGAGGAAAGATAGTTGCGGACGGTTCCGTCAGCAAGACAAAACCGCTGGGCAATCTCTTTCGTTGAATATCCCCGCGCTATACAAGCCATGATTCCTAATTCTATGCTGGAAATTTTCTCCGGCAAAGAATTTTGGTCCGGCACGGACTGCGCGGCGGAATTTATTTTGGCTAGGTCTATGTTTTTGAGCAAGGCGGAACAAAGCCGGTAGATTTTATCTCTAATAGCCGGACTGATAAACCGCTCGCCTCGATAAACCTGCCTGATCCCAGCGATTAGCAGGTTAGGGTCCGTGTTTTTCAGGGCAAAGCCCGGCACTTCGTAGCGTATGGCTTTATAGATATACTTCTCTTCCACAAGGGAGGCGAATAAAAAAAGAGCGGAATTAGGATTTCTGTATTGCAGGAACGGAATAATATCAATATCATCTGTAAAGATGGAATAGACATCGAGGATGATTATATTAGGTTTTCGGGTTTCCGCAAGGATCAAGGCGTCGCGCCCGTCTGTTCCTATTCCGACTATTTCGATATCCTCTTGGGAATCAATGATGGTTTGAGTACGGCTACGGTCCCTTCCATTTTTATCAACGACAATAATGGTAATCATGTATATTCCTCCAAAATATGATTAAAGGTCTCTACAGTATAATATAATAATAAGTATCATTATTAAAACATATTTTTAAGTAAAAAATATATCATTTTTTGTTTATATACCGCAACCGAGACTTCTATGTAGATTTGGATGGAAATTTTTGAAAAAAAATGGAATGGGACCCAATAAAAAACCGCGGGGCAAGCCCTGCGGTATCTTTAACCTTTTTGATAAGGACGCGTCCAGTCGTTAATAAAAACGCGCCATCGTTCTTTGAGGGATCAGCGATGGTATTTTAGGTAGTGTAGAGGAGGCTTTTTTGAAAATATTGGTAATACCTGACGTTCACGGGCTTGATCATTGGAAAGCCGCTGTCGGCAGAGTTGATGAATTCGGCAAGATAATTTTTCTTGGAGACTATTTTGATTCGTTTAG
>JAIRPH010000172.1 GCA_031257135.1 Spirochaetaceae bacterium | reverse complement strand
ACCTCGAGCGGCGAGACCTTCAGCCTGAATCTGGAATACGGCGAATGGACTGTGGAGGTTAAAGCCTACGCGGGAGCGGTAATCGACGCCAACCTTGCGGCGCAGGGTACTGAGAGCTTCACCGTGAACGCCGGTTCCCTGACCATCTCGGTACACCTTACGGGCTTCCATGACGCGGGCGCGGGAACCTTCAAATACAAGATTCGGTATCCCGCCGGGGCAATGGTAACCCTTACCATGCTGAGACTGCCGGACTTGACTGACAGTGTACCGTTGAGCTATACCCCCGCCACCATGAGCGGAATCGCAGAGATTTCTCAAACGGTGAGCAGTGTGCCTGCCGGGTTCTACTTGGTTACAGCGTTGCTTGAAAAGGATGGCAAGCGTGCGGGCAGGAACGAGGTGGTACATATCTACCGCAACCTCGCCAGCGAATTCGGCACAACAAGCGAACCGGCGGTCTTTAGGGCGGAAGATTTTACCGCTGATCTTTCTGACTCGGTTGTGCTTTTGCTGAACGGACCGGCTCTTAGGGTAGCCCAGGGAGCCAGCGGACAGCTTGCGGTAAGCTGGGATGCGGTTGATCAGGCGCAGAGCTACAAGCTCTTTATCTCCACGGAAAATGATCCGGTACACGCAATCCATACCGGTAGCACTACCAACACAAATCCGGGCATCATAGTTGGTACGTCTTACCTTATTTCCGGGCTGGCAAACGGGACCACCTATTATATGTGGGCAAGTGCGGTAAGCGCAACCGGCATTACCGGACCAAAAGGACCTTTCGCAACGGGTACGCCTCGCGCGCCCGATAGACCCCCCGAATCGAACCCTGCGATAAGCTATACGGCGAATCAGGGCAATATCAGACTCACCTGGGAGGCGGTTCCCGCCACGGAAACCTATAAGGTCTATGTATCGAATTCGTCAAGCGTCTTTACATCAACGCCAACCGCAGAGGTAGAGGCTTTAACCTACAATTGTACCAGCATTTCATCAGTGATACTTCAATCCGATACTCCTTATTATGTTAAAGTTATCGCTTCCAACTCCTTTGGAGATTGCCCGGATACGCCCGTGGTGCAAACCGCCAGAACCCTTGCGGACGAACCCTTAAGCCCCGGTATCTGGTCTGCTGAAAAACCTGTTCAAGGAGGTATGGGCAATGCTCAAATTATTGGAGATATACTCCGCTTTAGGGCAACCGCAGAGCCGGGCAGAACCTATACGGTGGTAAACACTTTGACAGGAGATGTTCGATCTTCTCTTTCTCCCACATCATTTAGTAATACCGCAAACGCCAATGCGGTACAGGTAATAGCCCTTACCATTACCCCAACGGTATCCACTAACGGCACCGGCGCCGGAACGGTCAAAGTCATGTATTACGATTCTGATGGTCATCCCCAGATCGCGCCGGTAATAGCATCGGTAAGCCAGCTACCGGGCAAACTGGAACTAAGCTGGGGGAATGTAGCCGGCGCAACCGGCTATAACGTGTACCGGGGCGTCACGCCGGCCAGCATGACCCAGTTGAATAGCGATCCGGTTGTCAGCCCCTATTCCGATACCGGAGTAACCGAGGGAACGCGATATTACTACCAGGTGAGCGCGGTAAACGGGAGCGGAGACGGTCCGCGCTCCGCGGTTGTAGAGGGAACGGCGTTCACGGACCGTCAAACCGTTCTTCTTACCGAACAAGTCTGGGCGGATGGCGAGGTTATCGCCCGGGGAACGATTGAATGGTATAAAATCCAAGGAGTTACCCCTTCAACAACCTACTATCTATGGTTCAATTATAGTGGCAACGGAGATGCAACTAAAACCCTGAGTAGTTCTGCTACCTATACCATCTATAGTACCGCAGGAGACTCCCTAAGCACTGGTAATATCGCTAATTCCTTTACTACTCCAAAATCCTATACCACAACCGCATCTGTATCCGGTACGCTGTATCTCAAGGTAACTGGTGGGGTTTCCGGTACTTACGGTATTGTGTACCGTACTATCGAAAGCACAAGACCGGCAGTAAGGACAACATTGCCCTCACCAACCTTTATTCAACCGCTTTCCAACGGCGTGTGGCAGGACGATGAGCAAAGTTACCCCGGTGAGTTTAAATGGTATAGCATCGAAGCTGTTAGCGGAGAAACCTACAGAGTATGGTTTAATACGGCTAATATTATGCCTAATCAAGGAATTTATGGAGATGGAACCAAAACCATGATGAGTCAACCTAATTACTACACTGTCGTCTACACCGACGGCGGAGTACTCTACTCCATTTATCAAACCGCCAACACTAACAACTGGATTACTCCAATAAACGTTAACTCAACCGTAACCGGTACCCTGTACCTCAAGATACAAGGGGCTGTCGCCAACGTCCAAACCGGCACGTACGGCATTGTGTACAGTACCTCAAGCGTCAGGCCTTCAACCGGGACGTTTCAGCCGCCAACGTATGGTTCGATTAGCGAGGGCGTCTGGACTGAGGGGTACCTTCCCAGCGGCCCGGGGGTGCAACGGTTTACGTTTAATATAACCACACCCGGCGACTACTATGTGCATTTTAACTCCAGCGTCCTTACCTCAAGTTATTCTGTATATGCTGGGGTTTATGACGCAGACGGTAACGAGATGGGAACACGGTCAATCATTAGTAGCAGTCCCCAAAGGAAACTCGTAACCGTGACGGCACCCGGCACCTACTTTGTAGAAATATACACGACGGTCACCGGCACTGGTATCTCCTCTCGTCGTCCTTACCGGATAACGTACAACGGCTCAACTACGGCTCCGCCGCTACCCTAAGGCGCGGTGGGGATAAAGGCATGGCGGGCTTCCGGTTTACGCCGCCCGCCTGCCGAGCTTCGACGTTGCGCCGCGCCCGGCGGGAAACGGCGTATCGCCGCCGTCCTTTCTTTAAAATCCCTGCTGTATTCTATGATTCATTCTACTCTAATTTTTTAACTTATTCAAACCGCCGAAAATCCCGCCTTTAGACGTGGAGAAGTTGATATCACCACCGCTTATATACGGTCAGCAGATTTCTGCCGGCGGTTCTGGAATATACTACCTCATCGGACAGCGTTTTGGTAAGGTGAATTCCTAAGCCGCCGACAGTCCGTTTGGTAATATCCGCGTTTATATCGGGGATAGGATACTCCAGCGGATTAAAGCCTGCGCCTGCATCCTCGAATTGCAGTACCGCTTCTCTATCGCGCAAGCTGAGACGTATGACCGCAGTTCCCGGCTTTCCGCCGTAGGCGTACCGGATCAAGTTTACAAACACCTCTTCGGTTACTATCGCAATCTGACTGCGTACCTTTTCAGGACAATCCGGCGATGGCAAATGACCTTCAACCCATGTCTGAAGCCGGTCGAGTTCGGACAGCGAAACCGAAAGCGTTATTTCATATTCAAAAGATGCGGACATACGCTCGCGCCAATTATCGATACAAACGCTATTCGATAGTAAGGATAGTATCCAGACCGGTAATCCGAAAAACTTCGAGAATATCGTCTTTCAGGTTACGCAAAACAAAAGACCCTTGAAGCGCGGTAATTTTCTTCCGGGTAGAAACCAGCACCCGAAGTCCCGCGGAAGCCACATAGCTGACGTCTTGAAAATCTAATACAAGCCGATTGGTCTTTGTAAGCGCATCGTCAATAACCCCGCAGAAGGCTTCTTCCGCGACGGCGGTTAGTTTTCCGGCTATTTTCAAAACTATGGTATCGCCGGTTTGAATTTGTTTAATTTCCATATTTCCTCCTTAACCTCTATTTACGTTCTAAAACAAGCATAGTAATATCATCTACCTGTTCCGCGCCGTCTGCAAACGCTCGAATAGCCTGAAGCATCGTTCCGATATACTCGTTGACGCTATTACTAGCTGAAATATTCCGGTTCAGCGTTTCAAGCAGACGCTGATTGGAAAACAGTTCTCCCGCTTGATTCATAGCTTCGGTTACGCCGTCAGTATAGAGAAATACCATATCCCTTTCCGCAAGCGTCGTCTCCATAACCTGAAAACGGATGTTTTCTAACGCCGCCAATACCAATCCCGGCTTGGTTTCCAGCCACGTAAACTCGCCGCCCCGTCTGACCAGCGGCGGATTATGTCCTGCATTGACGTATTTGAACTTTCCGGTAGGTATCTCCAGTATGCCCATAAACGCGGTAACAAACATACCCATTCTGTTGTTTTCGCACAGATGATTGTTCACCGTATAAAATACCGCGTCTAGACTCTTGCCCATCAGCGCGTGATCTTTGATCAGCGTTTTCGCAATAACCATAAACAACGCCGCAGGAACGCCTTTGCCGGATACGTCGGCGATCACTACCGCCAAATGATCTTCGGTAATAAAAAAGAAGTCGTAGAAGTCGCCGCCAACCTCTTTAGCGGTGTGCATTTCAGCGTAAATATCGAATTCTTTCCGCTCCGGAAAAGGCGGAAACGTACAGGGCAACATACTCGCCTGAATCTTAGTAGCAATGCGTAACTGCGTTCCAATCCGTTCTTTTTCGCTGGAAATATACGTTATATTTTCAATCATTTGGTTAAACGTATCTGACAGAGCTTCAAGTTCGTCGCCGGTTTTAATGTCAATCCGATGATGTAAGTTACCCTCGCAGATAGTAGTCGCGTCTTTGCTCAAGGTGATAATCGGCTCAGTAAGACTATCCGATAGTTTTTTAGCCATGAAAATAGTAATACTAATTGCGCCGATAATATCTATTATGACAAAAAGGAACACTCTCAAGATATGAGTATTCATATCTTTCATTCTAACGCCGATGAGCGATACTATTTCTTTCTGAATCTGCCGCGACGGAGCGATGACTTCATCAACCGGCGTAACCACTCCGACGCTCCAATTAATCATCGAAAGCGGATGACAGGCTACATAAACCGGATTTCCATTCAATATGACGTTATCCATGACGAAACGTTCTCCCGCCGTCATACGCTCCGCAAGATTCCGCACTTCCGGATCGCCGCTGTGCAGATAATCATCCCACACTATATTTCCCTCATCGTCGAAATTAATACTGAGGTGATAGGGAGATAAAATAACCTGTCCTTTCTCATTCAGCAGAAAGGTATAGCCGGCTTTGCCGATTCGGGTAGAATCGAGAATATAATCGAAGTTTTCCCGTAAAACGCTTCCGCATCCGGCTACGCCTTTGAATATCCGCTCTTTACTCGATTGATCGTAAAACGGCATGGTGCAGAAGATGCGGATATTTTTGGTATCCTCATCAGGAATAACATTCCAGACCAGCGCGTCTTTTTCCAGCGCGGACTTATACCAATCCTGATTGATAATATCAAATTCAAGCGCGCTGGAATCCGCGTCATGAAAACCGCCGTTGTGTTTGTCTACCGCAATGAAATAACCGGAAGCGCCGCCGATATAACTTGCCGCGATGCCGTCTATACTGGCGACTCGATTTAAACTATCCGCAATATTCGCGGCAAGAGAAACTTCATTCCATATATCTTCCGGCTGAACTCCCGGCGCAGTTCTTACATGAGGCGCGATGAATTTGTTCTGCATATTTCCAAAAAACGGCAGATAGACATCGTCTTTTAGAGGCAGTATAGCTGTCTGGTTAGGATTCAGCCGCAACCGCTCGATATTCTGCGGACGATACTGGGTTCTATAGGTATACATCTGTCCGGCTACATCGGCGATAGTTTCGGTCTGGATTTTCATAGCTGAAAGCCGTTCATCCGTAAGTTTCGCTTTCGCCTGAGCAAGCGTGGCAAGATGTTCTTGTACCTGTCCGACTAAGGCGGTATGGCTTTTGCTTACCGCGGTTTCCCAGAACGTTTCATTCATCTGCTCGATTGTATTCCGAAACGCAAAGATGCTTCCTACCCAAGTGATGCTTGATAAGAGCATCGCCCCCAGCGATGTAGATAGTATTACGGTCAAAACTTTCCGCTTGATTTGTTTATTCATTTGGTCGTCAATCAGCCGCCGGTTTTATGTATCGCGGTAAAAATTCTAAAAGATAAGAACGAATGTGCCAATGGTAATTAGCGCGCCGCCGATGATGGTCTTTATGGTTACCGTTTCTTTCAATACGATAAACGCTAACGCCATTCCAATTACCAAACTGAGCTTATCTATTGGGATAACTTTCGACGCTTCGCCGATTTGCAACGCCCGATAATAACAAAGCCACGATAAGCCGGTCGTTATTCCCGACAATGTCAGAAACAGGATGCTTTTACTGGTAATATGGGCAATATCGCTATGCTTTCCGGTTATAAAAACAAGAGCCCAAGACATACCTAACACGACGATAGTTCTTATCGCAACGGCTAAGGTTGAATTGATGTTTTCAATGCCAATCTTAGCCAAGATCGAGGTCGCCGCCGCAAAAAATGCGGACAGCAACGCAAAAGCGATCCACATACTAGACTCCTTTAATTATTGTTCAGTTTCGCCGACAGCCGCAAATCCTTCAATGAAAGAACCGTGTAAAACGGCTAAGGGTTCAAACTTGAAAAATAGAATCGCTGTTTTATCATATAAGACTTGCACTTTTGCCGGATAGTCTTCGTCTCCTTCGTAATATACGATCTTTATGGGAATCTTAGGAAGCAGAAGATAACTCCAAACGTATTGCCCGCTTGATTTTTCTCCCTCAAAGCGCATGGAAAGTTTTTCCGCGGCTTTGCGGAATTTGTTGTAATCGGCGCCGAAAACGCTCGTAAGCCGATCCCCCGACAATTCACGGTTCTCAAATATGCCGTGAGAAAAATGCGCTAGTGTACAGAAGTCGTTTTGCGGTTCCGCGTCGGCTTCGGATAAAAGATAATATCCTAAAACGCTTTTTACATGGTACTCGTACCCTTCTTTTTTGGAAAGCCAGAGTATCTTTTCTTCAGCGAGCCGTATCGCTTCTTTGGAAACGGCATAGGTCCGTCCAAGAAAAGCAATCATAACCGCATCCCCTGACAGCCTTAGATTGAGCCGCTTTGCGCTTTCCTTGAAATCGCAGGATTGCAGTAAGTCCATTACCCAATTATAGGTTAGTTCGTATCCTTTTTTCATACTTCTCTTTTCCTCTACGCTCGGAAGGTTCTCTTTTACGGTGAACAGCGGATCCCGCCGTTTTTGAGCCGATAAAGCCGGTAGAGTCTTACTCCTGCGCCGAAACAGCATGGACGCTTACCGGAAACTATAGAATATACTATACGATCCTGCACAAGCGCGTCAATATGGAGTCTGCCCATTCTTTTCTCTCTGTGGTATACTAAGGATATGGCTCTTAACTGCGGTATCGTAGGACTCCCCAATGTAGGGAAGTCAACTATTTTTTCGGCGCTCAGTTCCGCGCCCGCGGAAACGGCGAATTATCCTTTTTGTACCATTAACCCTAATGTGGGGAAGGCGGCGTTATACGACCCTCGGCTTACCAAGCTGGCGGAGCTGTTCAAGCCCCAGCGGGTCCTTCCGGCAATCGTAGAGTTTGTGGATATTGCCGGTCTGGTTAAAGGCGCATCCAAAGGAGAAGGACTGGGCAATCAGTTTCTCGCTCATATTCGGGAAGTTGGAGTTATCGCGCAGGTCGTGCGCTGTTTCGATAATCCCGATATAATTCATGTCGCCAATAAAATCGATCCTACAGCGGATATGGACATTATCGCGGTCGAACTGGCGCTTGCGGATTTGGAAACCCTTGCTAAACGCCGGGAACGGGCGGAACGTTCCCGCAAAGTACAGGCAAAGCCTGAACAGAAACTCGCGGAAACCGTGCTTTCCGCGCTGGACAAGATAGCCCCTGTGCTGGAACAAGGAAAAGCCGCGCGGCAAGCCGATCTAAACCTCGACGAAAAGGCGGCGGTATGGGACTGCCATTTCATCACGATGAAGCCTCAGCTTTACGTCTGCAACGTAGATGAAACGGGGATTCGGCAGGAAAACGCTCACGTCAAGGCGGTGAAACGCCGAGCCGCCGCGGAAGGTTCCGAAGCGGTGTGTATCTGCGGCAAATTCGAGGCGGAATTAGGAGGCATCGAAGACCCCGCGGAGAAACAGGCATTTCTCGATGACTTAGGGATTCCCGCTTCGGGACTGACGGCGCTCACGCAAGCGGCATATCGTCTGCTGGGGCTTTCGACGTTTTTCACTGCCGGCGCGGATGAATGTCGGGCATGGACAATTCACGCCGGCGATACCGCGCCGAAAGCCGCCGGCGTAATCCATACGGATTTCGAGCAGGGGTTCATCAAGGCGGAAGTCTATTCCTACGAAGACCTGCTTCGCTACGGCAGTGAAGCTAAAATCAAGGAAGCCGGCAAATACCGCATTGAAGGCAAAGAATACCTCGTCCGAGACGGAGACGTCATGTTTTTCAAATTCAACGTTTGAGGTTATTAACGCGCCGCAGGCGAGGACTTGAACCTAAGCCCTTGCCTGCGGGCTGGCTCGCGCCGCGGAATCGGCGATACATGGTTGCATTGTATGCCGATACATGGTAAGATAAAGCCATGCTTATATGGGTGATAATCCTGCTGTGCCTCATACCGGCGGGTATGGCGGATGCTCAGACTGGACCGTGGTATGGGGCTGAATCCGCCGGACCGGCGTTTTTTTTCAACCGCGGGACAACTTGTTTTAATCAGGGCGACTATCGTCAGTCGATTCAGGAATTCTCTCAAGCCCTGCGGCTCAACCCCGGATATGTTTCCGCGCTTACCTATCGGGGTAATGCGTATTATATGCTTGGCGACTATGAGCTTGCCCGCGCGGACTTCACTGAAGCGGCGCGGCTCAATACGATAGCCGCGGAAACTTTCTATAATCGAGGAGTCCGCTGTTTTGAAGCCGGAGATTATACCCAAGCTCTTGCGGAATTCGCCGGAGCGTTACAGCATAACCCAAGATTCGCTCTTGCCTTTAACGGCAGAGGTTTAGCCTATCTTCAAAAAGGGGAATATGACTGGGCGGTTCGGGAATTTACCGAAGCTCTGCGGCTTAATCCGGCGCAGGCGGAGTTTCTCTACAATCGGGGAGTCGCCTATTACCGAAAAGGAGACTACGACCGGGCTTCAGCGGATTACCATGAAGCGGCGCGGCTCAATGGAGCTTGGACCGCGGCGCAGGCGGACGGAGCCTTCAGCCGAGGAAACGCGGCATTTTACGCAGGCGACTATGACTCGGCTATCGCCGAGTACGCTGAGGCGATCCGGCTTAATCCCGGAAAAGCCGAATTTTGGCATAATCGGGGCTTAGGGTATATCCAAAAAGCGGATTATAACCGGGCGGTTGCGGATTTTTCCGAAGTTATCCGGCTTAATCCGGCGCAGGCGGAGGCCTTTAACAATCGAGGCTTTGCCTACCGCCTCAAAGGAGAGTATGACCGGGCGATTATGGACGCTACCGAGGCGATACGTCTCAATCCACGGTATGGACTTGCTTTTTTCAACCGAGGATATAGTTATCACCTCAAAGGGGACTATGCCAGAGCTACTGCGGACTATACCGAAGCCTTGCGAGCCAAAACGCCGAATGACAGCATTACCCTCAACAATCGTGGAAACGCCTATTTTGATATGGGCGATCTTAACCGGGCGATTATGGATTAT
>JAIRPH010000038.1 GCA_031257135.1 Spirochaetaceae bacterium | reverse complement strand
CCGCCATCGGGGATTACGCGTTTTCCTACTGCGCCGGTCTGGACAGCGTTACTATCCCGCCGAGCGTCGCCTCCATCGGCGATTGGGCGTTTTACGCCTGTCACGGGCTGACCAGCGTCGCCATATCCGCCGGGGTCTCCTCCATCGGGTATAAGGCGTTCAGCGAGTGCATCGGGCTGACCAGCGTCGCTATCCCGCCGAGCGTCGATGACATCGGGCGGGACGCGTTTTCCTACTGCGCCGCGCTGACCAGCGTTACCATATCCGCCGGGGTCGCCTCCATCGGAGATAACGCGTTCGGCGAGTGTTCCAGCCTCAAGACAGTCATCCTTTCAAGAAAGACCCGCATCGCCGATAACGCCTTCCCTGCCGGACTACCGTTTCTCTACGCCGACTAGCCCTTACCCGCGGCGGCTTTACCCTAAAGCCCCGCGCGGTTTGAAGCTACCCTTCGGCGGATACCGGGAGACGGACGCTTTCAATAGGCTTTCCCGATTCGTCATAATGCGGTAGTCCGCGCTACCGTCTCTAATCCATAGTATATTTTCGTATACCAGTCTTGATTTCGTAAGAAATATATTACATAGTCTTTACGACAAAAATAGAACCTATAACTAACGCTGAAAATTCCATGCCCAGCACCATAAAATTACCTAACCAAGCAGTTTGAAATGCTATAGACTGTATTATTCCGCAAACAACCAATGGAATCAGCCAGTTGCATTTGCGTCTTATAACTATATCAAGTATTATTCCGATATACACTAATATTGACGCGACATAATTATGTAAGAAAACAAGTTCGGAAAAATAGGAACTAAAAGCCGCTAACGCTAAAAATCCAATTCCAACAAACCATTTATTGTAAAGAAGCCAACAACCCATTACCAATAATAGGAACGTGTAGAAATAAACTCGGTTTATATCCATTCCCATTATTGACGAATAGCTTAATTTATCATGTAATAAAGCATCTATAAATCCAGTGATAATAAATCCTGATAATAAAATACTTGTTATTATTCTTTTCATAAAATAATTATACCGCCATTTTTTATATAGTATCAAGCGTTTTCCAGACCGATTCAGCAATTCTCATTTAAAAATGTATAATTCTTTATATTATAGTGAATTAATCAAGAATTACTAACAAGAGTATTTTCTGTAAAATCCTTATACTAAAGGACTTATTTTTAAAATAAGAATTGCTGGTGATTATTTGTCAACGTATTGACTTTCATACAAAGCCGGTATATTCTTAATATATGTCAGAAAATAGAGTGCGCCTTCAATTTCTTGGAGCGATTGGTACGGTTACTGGTTCCTGTACACTGCTGGAGTATACGCCTATAGACGGTGAAAAAACCTACTATATGATAGATATTGGCGAATATCAGGGCGAGCATCTCAGTAGTATATCTGAAAATAAGCGTAGGGTATTGTCTTGGGCGAAGCGGGTCCGGGGTTTGTTCCTTACCCATGCCCACTTAGACCATATTGGGCTGTTGCCGGATTTTATAAAAGCGGGATTCATGGGAACGGTTTACTGCACCAAAGCGACTCGAGATTTGACTAAAATCATGCTGACCGATGCGGCAAAGATAAAAGAAGAAAGTCCAGTGGATTTTGAAAAAATACGCTTTTGCATCCCGGATGAAAGGGAGGACTTTGAATTTAGGCATCCAATATCTTTAACGCACGATTTCTTTTTCAGCGTTTGGAGGTCTTCGCATATATTGGGGTCCTGCGCGTGGCGTTTTCATTGGACGAAAAAAGATTATCCTGAAAATACGGCTCTTAAAGATAAAGAATGGCTGTATATCTATTTTTCAGGCGATATAGGTCCGGTGGATAAGAACAGTTCGCCGAATATCATGTTTCGGGGACGCCACGCCCCTTATCATGGTAAAGAGAAGCGGTTTATTATTCTTGAATCCACCTACGGCGGCAGACCGCCCCGTGAAAAAAATACAGACGGAAAGACCGTGTTCGACAAACGAATCGAAAAACTCGTGGAAATTCTTAACAAGTATAGAGACTACAGCATACTTGTTCCGGCGTTTGCGTTGAACCGGTCTCAGGAACTATTGCTGGATTTGTACTATATACAATTTACTCAAAAAGTACCTTTATATAGTAAAGATATAAAGGTAAGACGAGTTGAAAAGAACGAGACCTTGAAAAAATCCTTGAAAAGAGATAATCAAGAAAACCCGGAAAAACGAAAGGTTTTGGAAGAAATCTGGCAAAAATATAAACCCAATGAAACCTTAGACGAAAATTTTTTGTATAAAGATATGCCTGACGCGATGCAGGAAGAAATTCTTGCTGTTGACAATAAGTATGATCAACGACCGAAGGATTTTCTTCTTCCAGTCATTGAATCCCCGCTCATTGAGAAAATCAATACGGTATATCTGGAAAATTTAGCGGCTCGTTTTAAGTCAACTGAAAAAAATGATTCCGGCTATAAATACAAATATCTTGCCAAGGATTTTCTTGCCACATTCGGTTTAGGGAAAGAAAACTCATCGACGGAACAAATCTGCGCTGTTGAAAATATATTACAAAAGGCGTTGTTTTTAAAAGAAAGTAGGTATAGTTTCGAGAAGGATTTCATCAAGCGAAAGAATTGCATATTTATTTCCGCGTCAGGGATGTGCGACGAAGGTAAGATAGTAACACTGCTTCCTCTGTTTCTAAAGGATGAAAAAGCAGTTATTTTGCTTACCGGGTATCAGGCGCAGGGTACCAACGGTTTCCATCTACGGAAATTAAGTCGAGACGAATATACCGACGATGAAAAATTCAACAAAAAAATAACGTTGCCCACTGGGGATATACGGCTTTGGGATATCAAGTGTACTATAATCGATCTGAGCGTTTTTTACTCAGGACACGCTGATCAGGAACAGTTGGTGGATTATGTGGTTTGGGATGATCCTAAGCATCCGGAGTCAATTCAGCCGGTTGTTTTTCTAAACCACGGTACTGATGAAGCCCGCATGGGTCTCAAACAGGCGATTGAAGAAAAGGATCGCCAGCGTCTTGCAAAACCTGGGTCAAACCCGAATCCTATAACTGTATTTCTGCCTGAAATCAATATCTGGTATAATCTTAACCGAGACGGCGAAGCCGATCCCGCCGAGCCAGAAGAGACCGCGCCTGATCTCATTGAATTTGTAAGCTCAGATACGGTAATTACGCTCTCTTTCAGGGATTGTGAAGACCTGTGCGTTTCGGTTCCCGTAAAGTATGAGCATAAACTGCCGGAAATCAGCCGGTTTTTCAGGGAACAGATCATTTTCAGCGATGATAACAAAAAAGCATAGCTTTTCGCACAAGGAAGCCTGTAAAATTCCGCCGGCGAAGCGGTTGACTGTATTTCGCCAGCCGGCGTTTCACGAATGCTCCCGGAATTCTTTATAGCAGGACTTCCGATCTCAGAGATTTTTGTCGGCGCAGTCAGGCTTTCGGCGGGGAGGTTATACTAAGAGCGCGTCCAAGTCTATTTCTCCGGCGATACAGGGTACGGTAAGCCCCCAGTTTTCCAGCGTCTCCGGGTGCAGTTCTCCGAACACTCCGATAGGTTCGCGCTTATACCGAATCGACGCGGACCGTCCGGGGATGAACCGAGGGTCTTCGGATTCTTCCGCTTCGTAATCGCGGGATATATAGTAGAAAAGCCCTTGAAGCTGACCTGCGGCGGTATTGAAGGTGGCTTCTTTGTCCGCGGCAAGGAAGCCCAGATACTGCCGAGTACGGACGCCGTAGGGTTCATGGGGACACCGATAGGCTACTTTGCCGATCTCGAAAATCCGGTGAGGATAGGACGAATGACCCGATACGGATTCGCTCATAAGAAGCGATGCTAACACGCTGTCCCGGAGGTATTCGTAATGTTCGGTCATAGGATTGGCGATGCGGATAATCCTGCTTCCGTCTCCCCGCATATTGTCTACCAAGTCCTTTCGGGAACCCAGATAGTTGTAGATCATCTCTTGGTAGCCCATGCCGACGAACAGTTCTTTCACTTTGCGGCTGAAAGCCGTAATCGGACTGAGGCGTCCAATGGTAAAATCCCGCGGACGCTGAGGGGTAAACGAGGTAAGCCCTCGTCCTATCATTACATCTTCCACAACGTCCGCGGCGTGGAGGAAATCGTTTCGGTATTCCGGGGGATATATCCGCACTCCTTCGGAGGCGTTGGTTTCTCCCCGTTCCGGGGCGCGGGCAGGCTCGGCTTTTACGCCCATTCGCGCCAGCGCGGCGATGCAGTCCTGAAGCCCGAGGGGTTCCCCTAAAAACCGCGCTATCCGCGCTGAAGAACAGAAAACCGGTTCCTGAAAATAATAGGGCGTCGTAACGGTCCGCCCGAAAGGGGTATCGTAAGGATATTTCACATCAACCGGATCAATCCGGTAGCCCTGATCCGCCAAATCGCAGGACATAATCGAAGCCGCAAGAAGTACCGAAGGCATATCCGTACCGGTGATCTCTACGAAGAGGTCGGTATCTCCCACCTGCACCGCCCCGAGATCCGCGGAATTGATGATCGGCGGATAAGAAAGAATTTTTCCCGCGGCATCGGTCAAGAGCGGATGTAGCGGTTCATGCTCCTGAATGAAGGCGTATTCTTTGCCTTTCGGATGCTGTTTCAGGATTTCCCGCAGAGTAAGGGGAACATCCCACTGAAGCGGCACAAAGGATACCGAATCCGGATCAACCGCTTTATAGGTAATGGGCCATTGAATAACGCCGATCCGATATAGCCCCATAGAAATAGTCCGGCGTTTCCGTCCGAAATTTCCGGCGAGTTTTTCTTGGGTCTGAATCATATCCCGCAGAGCCGCGTCTGAGATCGCCTTCCCGGAGGCGATGAATCCCGCAAGAAAAGGACGAACCCCCTGAACGCCGGCTTCCACCAGCACGGTTTCTCTCGCTTTTTTGCGGTTGCCCGGACCTGAAAAGAAGGGATACTCCGGTCTTTGTCCGCCGCCGTAGAGCCGAAGCTGTCTGGCGCACCCGGCGGTCCCCCACAGGTCGGGGCGGTTAGTGTCGTTAAGCTCGATTTTTAGGACCCGATCTTCCGGGGGCAGTTGTTTATCTGAATCCTCATCCAGTTCAGCTTTGGCGCAGGACAGGGCTTCCTCGAAATCGTCCCGGCTGTGAAAGCGGCGGTCCGCCAATGTATAAAAAACTTCCTCGTTTACTTCAATTTTGGGCATTTTGCTGTTCCTTGTCAAAAAGTATATCCTCTTGAACGCTCATAGTCTATAGATGGATTGACAAGTCCTCAAAGGATAGGCTATGCTTTAGTACGTTATGAGAAACAACATAAACCCGAACGGGTATAAACAGCGAGCCGTAAAACTAATACAAGAACGAAAATATGACGAGGCAATCATCGAGTATGATAATCTCCTGCGGGTCAAAGGCGAAAATCCTGACGTGTATGTCCTTCGAGGAGAATGTTATTACTTTAAACATGATTTTGACGCCGCCCTCGCGGATTATACCAGAGCGATCCAACTTCAGCCTGATTTCGCAAAAGCCTACCGCTACCGCGGGGAGACGTATTACAAAAAAGCCGACCTTGAAGCCGCGCTTGCGGACTATACCGCGGCAATCGCGCTCGATCAGTCCAGCGCGGAAGCCTATCAACGCCGGGCTCAAATCTTCTTTTTGCAGGATCAGTACCATAAGGTTATTGAGGACTGCACTCAAGCGATTAATTTAGACCCGGATTTTCCCTTTGTGTTTCATTATCGGGGAAGAGCCTATTATGAGATCGGAGAGTTTGAAAAGGCGGTCGCCGATTTTACCGCGGAGATAAGCCTGTATGCCGACTTTCCCGTTGACGAAACCGGAGAAGCCCTCGAAAAACGGGGAAAAGCCTACGCCATGCTGGGTAGCTTAGACCGGGCTATTTTGGATTACGACGAATCAATACGGATTAATCCTGAAGCCGCTTCGAGCTACTATCACCGGGCATTGGCGTATATGAATAAAGATAACCCGGAACTGTATCAGTATAAACTTGCCCTTGAAGACCTGAACAAAACCTCCGAGCTTGACCCTGACTGTAAGTGGGTGTATAAATGGCGCGGCGATTTATACGGACATCTGGGAGAATTTGATAAAGCGATTGCAGACCTTACCAAAGCGGTAAAGCTGTTTCCCAAAGACTCCTACATTTTATTTCTTCGAGGCATCATGTGGCGCAATAAAAATAACCATGAAAAAGCGTTGGCGGATTTTTCAAAGGCTCTAAAACTAGACCCGAAAAACGCGCTGATTCTTCGCGAACGAGGAGTGATTCACAGAGTATGGCAACGCAATTTCGAGATGGCTCTTGCGGACTTTACTCAGGCAATAGAAGTGCATCCGGAAGACCCTGAAACATGGGGACTTCGAGGTCTTACCTTCTATGCAACAGGCGATTTTCAGCGCGCAATTTCTGACTTAACCGAAGCCATCCGCCTAAACCCGGAAGATGCCGATTATTACGACAGCCGAGGAGATTTGTTCTTGGAAACCAATGCCTGGGCATTGGCAATAGCGGATTTCAATAAAGCCGTCGCGCTTGACGGCGATCAGGAAGAAGCGGTGTATAAGCGGGGCATCGCGTATCACCGCAACGGAGATTATCAAAAAGCCATCGCAGATTACGAAGCCGTATTGAAATGGCATATAAACCGAGACTTTAAAGCCGAAGTCGCCGCCCGGTTAAGAGCCGCAAAAGGCGGACGGTGGTAAATAAAAAACGCTTCCTATAAAAAAATTCAAGATATTCTTCCTACTTATCTTGGGGAATAGCATTTCGGTTAAAAACGACTTTTTCAAAATCTGGTTATGCGAAGTTATGAACAATTATTTTTCAAAAAAGTTCTTTTTGTAAGATTTTATTAGAGAATACTTTTCTTTCATTAACTACATCAGTATCTTTTATTTCTCCTATCAATAAAGGAAAAAATTTATTATGTTTATTGGGAGGTGATCTACAAAGTATGATAGGCGGAGCATGACAAAGGGGGACAAAAGCGATACTATGGAATAATGCAAATCGCCATAGAACTCAAATGCCCCCAATGCCATATAATATAGTCAAAAACGGAAAAAAAGCAACGGTTCCCAGAATTATCTCTGCAAAGACTGCGGACGTCAGTTTATCGCAGACCATGAAAAAACTTACCGGGGTTGCCTCACCGGTATAGCAGA